>CAYHBE010000175.1:0-4217 GCA_964354765.1 uncultured Dehalococcoidales bacterium
TTAAATAGATGATCTGAAACTGTGATGAAGGTGAGCCCGGCGCCTTGATGGACAGAAGCCTGATGGAGGGTAATCCACACTCGGTATTGGAAGGGATGATCATCGGAGCTTATGCGATAGGATCTCACGAGGGGTACATTTATGTGCGCAACGAATATCCACTGGCTGTAAAAAATGCGGGCATTGCATTAAGAGCGGCTGAGGAATATGGACTTCTCGGCGACAACATACTGGGTTCGGGATTCAACTTCCACGTGAAAATAAGTCGCGGCGGTGGGGCATTCGTTTGCGGTGAATCGACCGCCTTAATGGCTTCACTCGAAGGTAAGGTAGGAGAACCGCGTGCCAAATACATACATACATCTGAAAAAGGTCTCTGGGACAGACCCAGTAATCTTAACAACGTTGAGACATGGGCTAATGTACCGCTGATCATAAACAACGGCGCAAAATGGTTTGCCGGGATTGGCACAGCCGGGAGCAAAGGTACGAAAATTTTCTCACTTGTCGGCAAGGTGCGCAACACCGGACTTGTTGAAGTGCCCATGGGTATTAGTCTGAGGGAGATCATTTTCGATATTGGAGGCGGAGTTCCAGGAAATAAGAAATTCAAGGCGGTGCAAACTGGCGGTCCGTCTGGCGGTTTTATCCCGGAAAACCTGCTTGACCTTAAGGTCGATTTCGACGAATTGACAAGGGTCGGCAGTATGATGGGTTCGGGCGCCATGATCGTAATGGATGAAACCAACTGCATGGTTGACATGGCAAAATATTTCATTACGTTCCTTCTTGGAGAATCCTGCGGGAAATGCCTGCCGTGTCGAGAAGGTCTAAAACAGATGCACCGCATCTTAACCCGCATTACCGATGGTGATGGAACAATGGCTGATATAGAACTAGCGGAAAAGTTATGCAGTACGATGCTGGATACCAGCCTTTGCGGACTAGGTGCATCGGCTCCCAATCCTGTGTTGACATCTCTCCGCTATTTCAGAGACGAGTGGCTGGAGCACGTTAATGAAAAGCGCTGCCCGGCAAAGGTATGTAAAGCTCTTATTACATACAGTATTACTAATAAGTGCCCAAACTGCGGTCTCTGTGTCAAAGCCTGCCCTGAGGATGCTATTACGGCTCAGGGAAAGAAAAAGCCGGTACTTCTCAACCAGGAAAAATGTATCAAGTGCGGCACTTGCTATGACGTCTGCAATCTTAGTGCAGTTCAAGTAAAGTGAGGATGAAATACTGATGGTAAAACTGACCGTTGACGGACGACCAATCGAAGTTAAAGAAGGAACGATGGTTCTTGATGCAGCCAGAAGCCTTAACATATATGTCCCCACGTTGTGCAATCATGAATCCGTAACACCTTATGGCGCATGCCGGTTATGCATGGTTGACATTACCACAAAAAGTGGACGCAACCGGATGGTAACGTCATGTTTGTATCCAGTCGAAGACGGACTCGTGGTAAAGACAAGTACGGAAAAGGTAGCAGCACACCGCCGAATGTTGATTCAATTGCTACTTGCCCGTTGTCCGCAATCGAAAGAACTAAAAGACATAGCAGCAAAACTTGGCGTACATGATCTCTTGTTCCCCAGGGAAGACCCAGCAATCCACCATAATTGCATTCTTTGCGCACTTTGCACCCGTGCCTGTGCGGAAATAGTCCAGCAGTCAGCTATCAGCCTTGTCAACCGCGGTGTGGACCGCGAAATGGGAATTCCCTTCTTGGATAATTCTGAATTGTGCATTGCATGCGGTACCTGCGCACAAATTTGTCCGACGAACGCGATTATTATCACGGATAAAAAAGGAAAGCGTCGTATTGAAATGCCTCATAATACTATGGAGTTTGAACTGGCAAAATGTTCAGTTTGTGGCCGTTATTGGTTGCCAAAGAAACAGATTGCATGGATGGCAACAAAGTCGGGGCAGCCTATCGAATATTTTGCTAAGTGCAACGATTGCCGATAAATCGATTTTAAGCTAACTGATATGTGAAAACAAGAGGCTCGGAGTTCTACTCCGAGCCTCTTGCGGTTATCTTTTCTTATCGAAACCTTACTTTCCTGTTATTTCATGCTTTAAAACCGGATCAGTCCAAACATACTTCAAATAGCCATACAGATTGTAATACCCAACATAGAGTTCTCCATTGTAGTTCTTCCTGTATTTCCACCAGACAACATAAGAATATGATGTCGGTTTGGATAATACCCAGCACTGTTCGATGACATATGGCATCAAACCTGCGTGCAGCTCAGCTGCTTTAGCTTCATTACTTATGTTTTCAACCAGCTGAGGATATACTTCCTCAATCTTGGGATCGTTGATGAAGCTAGCGTTGTATTGTGTCGGACCACGGATGTTTATTATCCTCTGCCACACGCCTGAGGTGTAGCTATAGAGCATTTCATTAGCCCCAAATGTCCTAGCCCTTAACCTTTGCGTCCAGACAGCGTATTCCTTAGCATCGATTGTTAGATCAATACCAACTTCCGACCACATCTGCTTTACCAAAGAAATAAAATCGACATGGGTTGGGGTGTTATAGCAGATTACGTTTATTTTCATGGTCGGATAACCGGCAGCGGTGAGCAGTTCTTTGGCTTTGGTTGGATTGTATTGCCACAACTGCTGGACATTGGCTGGAAGTTTTTCCATCGGAACATAAGCAGCTGCATTTTCCTTGGCATAACAGATCGGCCAGTTTAGAATTAAAGACCTGCCGCCGTAGAAATCATTTTTGATTTTGTTGAAATCGGTAGCGTAGTATAAAGCTTGCCTTACCTCTTTTTTACTGAAAGGTGAATTGGGATCATCTGTCCTCATGCCGAAGAAATAACTTGTATCACTGGTATATAAAGTGTTTTTTACGTTAGGATTACTGAGAAATTCTTTGACGTCATCATACTCACCACCCAGGGAATCTATCTTTTGAGTGCGGAAGCTAGCGGTTCGGGTGGCGATGTCGGTGATGATCAGTAATTTAACTCCATTTAGGTAAGGGAGTTGATCTCCCTTACCGGGACCAATAGGATTTGTTTCCCAATAATTTGGATTTCTCATGAAGGTTACAGAACCGCCAGAGACATAATCAGACATCATAAAAGGACCGGTACCAATACTATTCCGCCAATCATTCAGGTTTCCAAATTTTTCAACACCGTCACGCGGCATAATAGAAAGATAATCGGGGAACATAGCTAAGCTATTTGCCCACTCGTCAACGGGGCACTCGATGGTTACCGTACCTGCCGCATCGTTGCCGGTAACCACGACAGTACTTGCGAGTTTAGGATATGTGTTCTTGATATAAGCTCCGGTAGTTGTGCACATCCTGTTAATAGAAAACACGACGTCATCAACAGTAAGTTTTCTGCCGCTTGTAGGCGCCTTATTGTGCCAGTAAACACCATCTCTTATGTGGAAAATGATTTTTCCTCTTTCAGGTATCTCCCAACTCTCAGCTAAACAACCGGTTTTGAGGTTCATAAAGTTGATCCCGCCCAGGATAAAGTCTGCTTGATTACTCCCGATGGGTCCTTTGGTCCAGTCACCCTGTAATAGTTCCTGGTTCGTTAATTTTAACGTATGAGTGAGGTAGTGAGCGGCAAATACTTCATCAAAGCCACTTAAGTCAGTTGAAAGGGCGATGATGGCTGTACCTCCATACTGTGGTTTCTCTTCAATCACCGTGTCTGGTTTTTCAGTCTCGCGGGGTGCTAACTCGGTTGTCGTTACAGTACCCGTTATGACTTTCGATTCTTCGGTTGCAGTAGTGGTGGATGTGGTTGTTGCAGACTGACACGATACAAGGATCATCGCTACAACCGTCAACAGCAATGCAAAGCACCAGAGTACTTTTTTTCTCATCTCAATTACTTCCTTGAAAAATATAACAATATTCCTCACGTTTCTTTTTAAAGCTTGTGGGCTGATTTCTAAAAGAGAATAATATGAATAATTAACTCTTACGACTGTCGGGTACGATAATACTACATTGTCATTTTCGAAAAGTCAAGGGACTAAACAATCTATTTTTTTAATAAGTTGTAGCAAGAAATTAGACATAACTTATGTCTAATAAAAAGAACCTCTATGTGAGGAAAAGAAATGGCTCGGAGTTTGGATTCCGAGCCATTTAGCTCTTTCGATTACAAAAAGTTATCTTCCCGTCTTTTCTTTCTTCAGAGTTTGGTCGGTCCATACAT
>CAYHBE010000176.1:0-4189 GCA_964354765.1 uncultured Dehalococcoidales bacterium
ATTTTTCGTAGATTACTCCCGGAGTCAAATGGTCATAGCTGGTCGCCATGACTCTCAATACTAGATGACGTTGAGGTGTCAGCTTGTTCCCATGCTGTCTGAGAATGCCAGCAATTCTATTTGCTGTTAATTTCATATGTATCTGCAATTGAAAATCATTTTCATTACAGCGAGTATAACAGAATTTTTTCGATCATTCAAATGGGGAAAACTCTCGATTTTCCAGGGGGGAGTCATCAATGTTTAAGTTGTGAAGTTTACATAATATTTGTTTTAAGAGAAAAGAAAGTAATGAAAAGCGACAAAATAGGGGAGTCAACGAAACGGATTCCTTTTACTAGCTGGGGTAAAGATCAGTCTTTGACCAGGATGTCTCTTACTTGTTGGGCATAAGATTCGCTTTCAGAATTGCCGGTAACAATCTGTATCAAATTAGCCGATGACACACCAAGTCCGAGCTCTGCCGCACGCGCAATTTGTTCTTGTTTAAAAATGCGCCCGCCGCTGACCTCGGGGGTTGTTCCGAGCAGGCGAAGAATTGAGACCCCAACGGCGTCAATAGCAACACGGTCAGTTCCCGCCAGAATGAGGCCAGCATCCACAAGTGTGCCGCGTGCTGGTCCACCGCTCACGAAAGCTTGAACACCGTCAAGTACTACCAGGTCAGGCGAAAAAGCAGTGTTTATTTCTGCTATTAGCTTACGTTGATAGGGCGAGGAATGCAGTTCGCCCATGTAAGGATAACCAACCCTCGGTAGCATACCAACCGCAAGTTTCAAAGACAAAGTGAAATGTCCGCCGTATGCGTGTGTCTTGAGGCAGCAGGTTTCTACAATAGATTCTGCTTCCGTGTAAACCTTCGGAAAATGAAAACCATCCTTCCAATGGCTGTCTTTAGGTGTAAATTTTACCCATCCTTCTGAATCCATCTCTTCCAGGTTAACGATGTTGAATCCAAGATCGCGAGCTAACTTCAAAACACCTTTCTTTTCCATTACAGCCCGGGTACTATCGCCCGGACCACTCCGCTCTGCCAGGGTAATACTTTTCGCACCCATTTGTTGAAGCGACTCTATTATTGCCTTCAGCGTGTCGATATGAGTAGAACCGGGGGTCGGATCGGCTGAGTTGAAGTTAGGTTTGAGGACAACATTTTTGCCTGTAATAGATTTGAGTTTAAGGAGGTTAATTGCCTGTGTGACACCTTCACTTCTATTTTTAGTTCTGACTAAACTTATTTTAGTTATTTTATAGTCTCCTTTTTGATTAGTATCGCGAGCAAGAGACGCTTGGGGGTAGGAATATGCTTGACATAATATTATTCAAGGCTAAAAGGCGGATACTTATCAGTGAACTGGAAGACGGCGTAACCTGCCACCCGTAAACCCCACCTGAAATAGCCTTCGATAAACTTGAATGCCCCCTTTGGTACACGAGCCGTAAAAAGAATAGCAAACCACGTGAAAATGCTGCATCCAATAGCAACAACCGCGATGACGCACAAAACAAAGTAGTGCGGTATTGCCAGGAACCATTTTATTAAAGGTAAGCCCTGACTTATATCTTTTTTGGCATCCGGAAAGGAAACTTCAAAATGAATGTTTTGTTCTTCATCAGTGGATGGATAAACGTCAGTTAGAAGAGTTAGGTAGCCAAGTATTCTTGTGAAGAATTTTATTATGTTTATGTAATAATCAAACCACCATCGGGGATATTTGTGCCTGAAAACAAGCATGAGAACAACTGGATTAAAAAGATTAGCAATAAAGCCTATGATAAACAGAACGACCGGCAATAAGAAAGCCGCAGCAAGAAGAATAGCAAATAAATCAGCCGGTTCAGCACCCGATAACCAGGCTAAAAATTTATTAATGTCTTTATCGTACATATTATAGGTTGTCGAGCTTGAACCTGATGGCAGGCCGGAAATAAAAAGTGCACCTACGAATGCTATGGGCAAGACCGTAAAAATTCGGAAAAAACTTGTCAGCCGATTAACTCTACGGTCGGGATAATCGATGCTTAGTTTTACAGGATAGTCTGTCATTATCTCTCCTTATCATGAGAATTTCAGGAGGGGCATATCAAGATGATACAGCAGATTTAATACAATGTCGATATTTAATAATTAGGAGAATAATAATTGATACAGAGGGTGTAATAGCGTTCGGATATTTACGTATATATAAGTGGAGGAGAGGAGGAGTAGTAGCGATGTCGGACGTAATTAAGTTAAGTGCAATTGTGGTAGACAGAGCGATAAAACCTTGCAGGAAGTATTCTTGTAAGAGGTGTGGGGTAGTGTTCTATACAAGGAAGTGCGGAGTACCCAAGTATTGTTCAGAATGTAGAGTGATAGTTTACGATGAAAAACATAAGCTACAGCAGAGAAGGGGAAAGGGCTTTCCTTCCAAATAAACAGGCAATCTTTAATATTACGCTCAATAAAATTGACATAACAACTATTATGCGCCCCTATAAAGTTTGAAAGTAAAAGTCATTTGACATAAAGGAATACATTATTCAGTTGATTTGAATGATGTTTAAGACATAGGGTAGTTGGATTATTGGATTGGTTCGCAACCGGTGCCAGCATGAGAAAATTAAGATAAATGGCTTGACAGATAAACTAACTGCGAAGTAATCAAAACCAAGAAATATAGTAGATCAGAAAACATAATATGGAGAAAAAAATAATAAACGAAAGATAAAAATATAATGCGAAATTATGTAAAACGGAAAATGTTAATATGGAATATTTGTTGCTTGTAAAAACATAAATGAAAATTAAGAAAAAAGCTGAATAAAGGCTATAACTCAGTATTATAGGTATGTTTATCATTCAATAATAGACATAGAGGCTTATTTTTCGACTACAGAGCGTCGTGAAATTATGATTGGCTAAATAAGGTCATCGGACGTCTAAAAACTGTTCGATCCGCTGCAGAAGTATAGAAAAACCCCATCGCATAGTCGCTGATACAAAAACTGTATTAGGGTCTGACTGCTGGTGGACGGATTGAAAATATTGCAGCGCTTCTTGCTCGTTCCATTTCCGGGTATTGTCAAGCAAACGATCTATTTTATTGAGAATGGTTATACGAGGTTTATTTTCTAATGCAAGATCTTTTAAAATATTTTCAACTGTAAAGACCTCTTCAGGTGCATGAGCCGAGGAAAAATCAACCACGTTTAATAAAAGGCTCGCATCTTTGAGTTCTTCAAGGGTTGCACTGAAAGCAGTGACAATCGAAGGCGGCAATTTTCTGATAAATCCGACAGTGTCGCTAAGGAGGATTGTTTTTCCGCCGGGTAACCTGACGCGTCGCGTTGTAGGATCGAGGGTTGTAAATGGTCGATCTTCGCTTGCGACCGCTGCCTGGCTAAAAACATTTAAAAGAGTGCTCTTCCCAGCGTTTGTATACCCAACTAGTGCAACCACTGACAGACCGCTTCGCTCTCGCTGCCGTCGATAAAGCAACCGTTGCTGTCGCACCTTTTCTATTTGTTCTTCAAGTTTCTGAATCCGGCGACGAATAAGACGTCGGTCTGTTTCGAGCTGTGATTCACCCGGACCTCGTGTCCCGATACCACCTCCTAATCTTTCGAGGTGGCTCCATTGGCCTGCCAGGCGTGGTAAAAGGTACTGGTGCTGTGCGAGTTCGACCTGCAGTTTGCCTTCCCTGGTCATTGCTCGCCTGGCAAAAATGTCTAAAATTAAAGCTACCCTGTCTATTACTTTAACCTGGAGTGCTTCCTCAAGATTTCTTTGCTGTTGAGGCGAAAGTTCATCGTCGAAAATTACCAAGGAATAGTTAAGTGTCTCTTTTAGCGACTGGATTTCAGCGAGCTTACCTTTGCCAAGATAAAAAGCGTTTGACGGCGTCGATAGATTTTGTATGGCTTTCCCGACCACAACCGCCCCCGCCGATTTTCCAAGTTGAGCTAACTCTTCCTGGGAAGCTTCCGGTGAAACAATTGAGGGAGTATTTTTATGTACCACCGTTACCAGGAAAGCACGTTCTAGTGGTGTCCGCACAGCGATTGTCTTGTTAATTACCTGTCTCCTATTTTTATTATGTAAAGTTATTTCTTATAACGCAGTATGTTCTTACTGTCTCGCCAGCCAGCCATACGGGAAAGCACATTCAAAAGCACGGCATCAGGCACAGTTAAGGAAAGTCTGACA
>CAYHBE010000177.1:0-4183 GCA_964354765.1 uncultured Dehalococcoidales bacterium
GATCTGTATACGCCACGCAACCTGTACGTGCTCTCGAACCTGGTGCTCAAGACCGACGACCTGTTCTCTGGGACTTTGGTGCACGATTCCATGCGCCAGGCGCTCTTGCACTGCCTCGAGTCGGGCAGCCGATTGAACCCTGTCCCCGGGGAACCGGCCCTCAGCCGCACCGCGGGCCTCAGTGCACCCCCACGCTCCGTGGAGAGGAATGTCTGGCAGCTTTTCATCGAAACGATCACCGAGTACAGCCGGGCCGGCGCCAGTCCACTGGCGTTGGCAGCCCGCATTGGGGAGGTCGCGTCGCCAGCGCCACCATCGGGAAGGGAGTCTGCGCGGCAATCGATGGCGTTTGTCGGCCACATGTCCGTCAGGCAGCTGGCGAAGGAGCTGCCGTCTGCCAGTGTGGATCTGGTGCTGGCCCAACCGCCGCTGCTCGGCCGCGCGCGCTGGGCGCTGCCGTTTCTTTGGACAGGATGGCTGTATGGACACCAGGCAGCGGCCTCCCTGTGGCCTATGATCAGGAGGCGTGCCTCAGACTGGCCCTTCTACTTGCGTGCCATGCGTGCCACGTTGCTCGCGCTGACAAAGGCCTTGAAAGCTGATGGCCGCATCGTTTTCGTCGGCCAGAGTGCAGGGCTTGCATACCACGAAGCCCTGACTCTGGCCGCAGCAGCCGCCAATCTGCGCCTGCAAAGTGCGGTCTACCATGCGCAAGAACTGGAGGCGGCGACGAAGCCCTTTGCCGGATTGAGCGGTGACTATCGCCTGACGTGGGCCAAGGGTCCGCCTGTGCCACCTTGGCCCATGACACCCAAGGAACTGGCCGCCAACGTCAGCCAACTTGCCGTGGCGGCTGCAGAGGAGGCATTGGAGCAGAGGGCAGAACCCGCCCCCTTTGCTCGACTACACTGCGCGATTTGGGAAGCCCTGGCGCAGCGCAACTTGCTGCAGAGGGTGATGTCCATGCCGGAGGTGCCGGAGCAGCCCGGCGCGCTTCGCGAGCAGGTCAAAGCAGCCCTGGAATCGGACATCGGGCGCACCTTTGTGCAGCTGTGGAAAGGTGAGGAGAAGGACGAGTGCCTGTGGTGGTTGGTACAGCCGGCTTCCAAAGCTCTTCCGCTGAGCGAAAGAGTTGAACTGGCAGTGCGCGATGCTTTGGCTTCGGCAGAGACCGTGGAGACCACCGCGTTACTGGCTATGGTTTACTCGTGCTTTCCCCGCGGACTGACACCCGACGCGGAATGGGTCATGGCCTGTGTAAAATCCTACGGAGAAGCGGTTGGACCGCAGGAGTGGAGGCTGAAAGCCGGAGATCGTCCCGAGAAACGCACGCAGGCGCGTGAGGCAACCATTGACACGCTGCGCGGACTGGGACTGGGTTTCGGTCATGAGGTCCGACTAGGGATCGACGGTGCGGACGTCCTGTGGGCACGCGGCGCGTCGGCTGTCTCTCTCTTCATCTTTCTGGATTCGGTGACGCTCAGTCGCGCACTGAGCTGGAGGCCGGCTGGCGCCCTGGCCGCGGCTGCCAAGTACATCGTGTTTACAGAGGAGCGCCACGGCCTGCTGCATCTGAAGCTGGCGCGCTTTACGTGGCTCAGGGGACAGCTGTCCTCGAGGGACTGGCAGTTCCTCAAGGACGTTGAACTGCACGAATGGGCGCGCCACACCCCACAAGACAGTACTCAGTTGTCTCTGATGTAGGCGGGTGCCCACGGGGGAACCCGTGCCGCAGGGCGTTGGCTGCGGACTGGCAGGTGCGCGAGCACGCTACGCCCCTCCCGTATCTCTTCAGGATGGCAGCCCAGCATTGACCAAGGACAAACCGCCGGGAAACCCGGCCGTTCAAGACACCCTCGCTCTGACCCGCGAGAGCCTAAGGCGCCACATCGTCCAACTGGCGCTGCCCGCCGTGGCTGAGCAGCTCCTCGTGACGATGGTATTCCTCTCCGACACCCTGTTGATCGGATGGCTGAAGGATCCGGCAGCGCTGGCGGCGGTTAGTCTGGGCGGTCTGTTCCTGAACGCGGCAAACCAGCTCTTCTCCGCGGTGTCGGTCGCGGCCACAGCATTCGTAGCCCATGCCTGGGGTGCCCAGGACTATGAACGCGCACGTCGCGTTTCCGCCCAGGCTGTTCAGCTGGGCGTACTGTTCTCCATAGTCGCCATAGCTGTTCTGTGGCCGCTCGCAAGCCCGCTGATGGTCTGGATGGGCGCCTCAGCCCGAGCAACGGCCCTGGGCGCGCTGTACATTCGCACGATCTTGCTTACCTCGCTCTTGGGTTTCCCCATGATCGTGCTCAACGGCATCATGCGCGGTGCTGGGGACACGCGCACACCGATGAACATCACGCTCGCCATGAACGTGTGGAATGTGGTCGTCGCGGTCGCCCTCATCTTCGGAGCAGGACCACTGCCCCCTATGGGCCTGGCCGGGGCAGCCATCGCGACAGCCTCGGCACGATTGCTTGGAGGTCTTCTCGCGCTGTATGTGGTGACGACTGGGCGAGGCTTGCTTCGGATGGGCTGGCGTCAGGTCCTGCGTTGGGACCGCAGCCTCGTCGCACAGATACTGCGGGTGAGCCTGCCAAACGCGGGCGAATCGGTCGTGATGCGCATGGGCTTCATACTTTTCACGCGTATCGTCTCCTCGCTGGGTGAGATGTCTTTGGCAGCTCATCAGATCGCCATCAATGTGGAGTCACTGTCCTTTATGCCGGGATTCGGATTGAGTGTGGCCAGCACCACGCTTGTCGGTCAGTCCCTCGGAGCGAAAGACCCCGACCTGGCGGAGGAGAGCATCCATGCTTGCATGCGCATCAGCCTCGTGGTCATGGGTGCTGTAGGCGTTGTCTTTGCGCTCTTCGGCCCCGACCTGGCGGCTCTGTTCGGCAGCACTCCAGAAGTGCTCACTCTGGCCGGCAACGCGGTGCGCATTGGGGCTCTGGAGCAACTGCCCATCGCGGTGCAGATGGTCATCGCGGGCAGCCTGCGCGGCGCCGGGGACACCAGAACCCCGCTGTATGCCACCCTGCTCGGCACGTTGGCCTTCCGTGTGCCTATCGTCTACCTGTTTGCCGTCGTTTTCCGCTGGGGACTGAATGGAGTCTGGCTGGGCACCGCCGTGGATTGGACGGCCAGAGCGGCGTTGCTCTACCTCCTGTTCCGTCGAGGCGCATGGAAGACGCTAAGGCTCTGACGCAGAAGAAAAAAGGGGGGACGAACCGAACGGCTCGTCCCCCTTGGCCTGCGGACACTCAGATGATCGTCTTCTCCGAGTCTTTGTCGAAAAAGTGCACGTTTGCCATGTTAAAGGACACATCCAGCTTTTGCCCGATGCGCGCGCTGGTACGCGGGTCGACGCGGGCGATGAAAATCTTGCCGCCCGTGACCAGGTAAAGGAACACTTCGTTGCCCATCAACTCCGTGACGTCCACCGTGACGTTGAGATGCTCCGCTGTGATGCCTGGTGGTGCAAGCTGGCGGTCATGGATGTCCTCAGGTCGGATGCCAAACACGACCTGCTTGCCGAGGTAGCCCCGCAAGGCGGTTGCCAGCGCTGGTGGTGCGCGCAGTCTGAAGCCGGAACCCTCAGCGTACATCTCCGCCGGCGTGCCAACCACGTTGATCTCGAACAAGTTCATGGCGGGGCTGCCGATGAATCCTGCCACGAACATGTTCGCCGGCGAATCATATAGCCGCTGTGGCGTATCCAATTGCTGCAGGAGACCATCCTTCATGACCGCAATGCGGCTGCCCATGGTCATGGCCTCCATCTGGTCATGGGTGACGTAGATGAAGGTAGTTTGAAGGCGCAGGTGCAGCTTGGAGATCTCGGCACGGGTCTGAACGCGCAGCTTTGCATCCAGGTTCGATAGAGGTTCGTCCATCAGGAACACTTGCGGTTCACGCACAATCGCGCGCCCCAGCGCCACGCGCTGGCGCTGCCCGCCCGACAGTTGTTTCGGCTTACGGTCGAGAAGCTTCTCAATCCCCAGGATTTCGGCCGCCTGCTTCACGCGCTTGTCGATGTCCGGCTTGGGCACCTTGTGCAGCTTGAGACCGAACGCCATATTGTCGTACACGCTCATGTGGGGATACAGAGCGTAGCTCTGGAAGACCATGGCGATGTCGCGGTCCTTGGGGGCAACGTCGTTCACCACGCGATCGCCAATCCTGATCG
>CAYHBE010000178.1:0-4178 GCA_964354765.1 uncultured Dehalococcoidales bacterium
GTCCGCAGTCGGCTGCAATTGATAGTGTGGAACGACCAAGGGTGCTTCAAGATTTGATCAAAACGCTGGGCGCATTAGCCGTAGAATTCCCGTTTGCGACTGAATGCTGCGGCGCTTACCAGGTGGTCGACAACCGTGACATTGTTGCCGAGCGTACTGCCGCTATTCTCAGCTCGGCGAGGAAAAACGGCGCAGAAGCAATAGCGGTAAGCTGTCCCCTATGCGAATACAATCTGAGACAAACTCAAAGACAGGATACAGTACCCATGCCTGTGTTGTATTTTACGCAATTGATGGTAATTGCTTTCAGACTGGACGCAATAACCGGCGGATTTGACGAAAATTCATCGGAAACCCGCGCATGGTTAAAAGGTAAAGGACTAATACCCTGAGATGAACGAAGAATTCGTTAAGCGGGCACTAGTGATTGGAGGTGGTATAGCTGGGATCCAGGCAGCACTGGACATCGCCGATGCCGGCTATGAGGTAATCCTGGTGGAGCGTTCGCCAAGTATCGGCGGTCACATGGTGCAATACGCCGAGGTTTTCCCCACGCTCGATTGCCCGCAGTGCATCATGACACCCAGGATGGTTGAGATTGCACAGCACCAGAATATCAGGTTGATGACGTATGCCGAAGTGCAGAAAGTAAGCGGTTCAGCTGGCAGGTTTGTAGTCGAAATCCTCCAAAAAGCCCGTAAGGTAGATATGAAGAAATGTACCGGATGTGGTACTTGCTGGCAGAAATGCCCGGAAGAAGTATCATCTGAATTTAACGACGGTGTCGCTAAACGTACAGCAATTTATGTACCGTTCCCTCAAGCCGTACCTGCAAAGCCAGTCATCGATACCGAACACTGCCGCTATATTCATTTCAAGGAATACATGGAAGGGAAAAAGGAAGGGAAAAAACCGCCTGAATGCCGCATCTGCGAAAAACTCTGCCCGGTGGATGCTATCGACTGGGACCAGGAAGATGAGATTTCACATGAAAAAGTGGGCGCAATTGTGATCGCTACCGGATTTGATTTGATGCCGATGGCGAATATACCTGAATATGCTGCTGATCCTGATATACTTAACGGCATTCAATTTGAGAGGCTGCTTTCCCCAGGAGGTCCAACAGCCGGTGTGGTGACCCGTCCTTCTGACGGTAAGATACCGAAAGAAGTAGTATTCGTCTCTTGCTGTGGTTCGCGTGACCCGGAGCACGGTGTCCCGTATTGTTCGCGAGTCTGTTGTATGTACCTGGCGAAACAGGCGTTGTTATATAAACATGCCGTACCTGATGGACAAGCGTATATCTTTTATATCGATACCCGAAGTACAGGTAAAGGTTATGAAGAATTCATCCAGAGGGTCGTAGGTGAAGGCGTACTCTATTTGAGGGGGAAGGTCTCAAAAATTTTCCATGACGGTGAGAAACTGCGTGTATACGGCGCCGATACGCTCTCCGGCAAACGGATTGAAATTGCCGCTGACATGGTCGTATTAGGTATGGCGGTGATTCCTTCGGATGGTACTAAACAACTGCTTGGGAAACTTGGTGTCAGTGCGGGTGAAACCGGTTTTGTTTTAGAAAGACACACCAAATTTCGTCCCCTCGAGACAAATGTTGAAGGTATTTTTGTCGCTGGAATGGCGCAGGGTCCCAAAGACATACCCGATTCGGTGGCGCAGGGTAGTGCTGCAGCCGCCAGAGTGCTGACCCTATTCGCGCAGGATTCACGGTCGCAGAAAGAGTCTGTTAGGGTCTAATATGGCAAAACAGGAAGAGAAAATAGGAGTCTTTGTTTGCCACTGTGGCTTGAATATCGCCGGCACGGTGGATGTTGAACGGGTCGTTGAAGAGGTAAAAAAATACCCGGGTGTAGCCTATGCCGAGCATTATATGTATATGTGCAGCGATCCCGGGCAGGAGTTGATGCGCAAAGCCATACTGGAAAAGGGACTGACAGCGGTTATCAACGCTAATTGCTCTCCCTCTTTGCACGAACGTACATTTCGACGGGTATGCGCTTCGGTTGGATTAAATCCTTACCGTTGTGAGATTGCCAATATACGTGAACAATGCAGCTGGCCTCATGCCGATGATAAAGAGACTGCGACGAAGAAGGCGATAGCCATTATTAAGACTACCGTAGAGCGACTGCGGTTGAATATGATGTTAACACCATTAGTAATTCCACTCACCAAACGAGCGCTGGTTATCGGTGGTGGGATTGCAGGAATTACTGCAGCGCTCGATATTGCTAACGGCGGCTATGAAGTGGTGCTGGTGGAGAAAGAAGACCACCTCGGCGGACATGTCATGGAGCTATCGGCTACTTTCCCCACGCTGGAAAGTCCCAGGGACTACCTGCTCCCAAAAATCGAAGAAGTGATAAACCATCCGAATGTGCATCTTTTTCTGAATTCAGAGGTAGAATTAGTAACGGGGTATGTCGGCAGCTTTAATGTAAAAATTCGCCAGAACGAAAAAACAATAGAGGAAGAAGTGGGAGCGATCGTAACTGCGCCAGGTTATGATCTACTGCCGCGAGAAAAACTGCCTGTCTATCCCGATGATCCTGATATCGTAGACGGGCTTCAGTTTGAAAAAATACTGTCTGCGGGAAATATTAAACGTCCTTCGAACGGTCTGGTACCGCAGGATATTGTCTTCATACAATGTGCCGGCAGCCGTGACCAGGAACATGGAATGCCATATTGTTCCCGTGTTTGCTGTATGTATACCGCCAAACAAGTGCTGATATACCGGAAAGCGGTGCCGGCAGGTCAGGCATACGTCTGCTACATGGATATCCGTTCCGATGCTCTGGGGTTCGAAGAATTTCTGCAGCAAGTGATGAGTCACGATGGCGTTTTGTATGTCAGAGGAAATGTTTCTCGTGTCTTCAGGGATGGGGAAAAAATTAAAATCTGGACGGCTGACACATTAAGCGGAAAGAGTCTTGAGATTACCGCCGATATGGTCGTACTGGCGCTGGCGATGGTGCCGCGCCCTGCCACAAGAGACCTCGCAAGAAAATTAAATATCAGCGTTAATGAACACGGTTTTCTAACAGAAGCACATATTAAATTGAGACCTGTTGAAAGTTTAACCTCTGGCATTTTTCTTGCCGGTACCGCACAGTGGCCTAGAGATATTCCGGATACGATAGCATCTGCCAGCGCCGCGGCAAGCAAGGTGCTTTCATTATTTTCTCGGAAGGAACTGCTTCACGAACCAACTGTGGCTCACGTTGATGAAGAAGTTTGCTCGGGATGCAGCGTTTGTGTAGCAGTGTGCACTTATAAGGCTATCAGCATCGATGAAAACAAAAAAGTAGCGGCGGTCAACGAAGCCCTCTGCGAAGGGTGTGGCAATTGTGTAGCAACCTGTCCGTCCAAGGCAATACAGCATCGTAACTGGTCTCACCGCCAGCTTCTTGCCATGATCGATGTAGCGGGCGACGGCTACCTGTGATACACTGTGAGACTGCGCGGGAGTGAATAATGGCAACAAATACTACAACCGGAAAAAAGATTAAAATGATACCCATTTTTATTATGGGAAAGCGTTATAACGTTCCGGAGACCTTGACCATTATGAAGGCGATGGAGTACGCGGGCTTTAAGTTCATCCGTGGATGTGGATGCCGGGGTGGTATTTGCGGCGCTTGTGCTACCGTTTACCGCAAAGCTGGTGATTATAAACTATATTCAGGCTTAGCCTGTCAAACTGTCGTCGAGCCTAATATGTACCTGGCGCAAATACCTTTTTATCCTGCCAACCGCACTGTTTTTGATTTTTCACAGGTTAAAGCCACTCCAGAAGATATTTTTCAGTTATACCCGGAAATTTTCCGATGCGTTGCATGTAACTCCTGCACTAAAGTCTGCCCGATGGATGTAGAGGTAATGGATGTAATCGCGCATTTAAAAAGGGGCGATATCGCCGGAGCGGCTGAAATGTCGTTTAGCTGTATCCAATGCGGGTTATGTGCCAGTCGATGTATGGGTGAGTTGCCGCAGTACCATATCGCTCAACTTGCGCGCCGGATATATGGAAGTCTGATTATGCCTCGTGCAAAGCATTTACGGGAGGCAGTGCAAGCTATCGAGTCCGGTAAATATGAGCAGTGCCTGCTAGATCTTATGAAAACACCTGACGCAGAACTGCGCAAGATATACCA
>CAYHBE010000179.1:0-4175 GCA_964354765.1 uncultured Dehalococcoidales bacterium
CGTCCATCGTCGTCATGTCCCCTCCTGCGCCCGGCCAGCCGAGCCCTGGGGCCTCTCCATGCCCTCGGGCCCTTCGGGCGGGGTCTCTGAGTCCCCCGCCAGTCCACCCGCCCCGGAATGGGCAGGGCTCGGCTCGCCTTGCGATGGGTCGTCCGCGTAGCGGTAGGCGTACAGGCCCGGCGCTACCTCGTCCAGCGTGTACCAGGCGCCGCCGCCCATCTGCCGCCAGAGCACGCCGCCGAACAGCGCGATCACCTACAGCCTCCCCACCTTTACGAAGCGATCGGCGATGCTGGCCGGCTTGCCCTTGTACGCCACGATGATCTTCTGCTCACGCTTCGGGAACTTCCGCATGTTCAACGTCTTTTTCGCGTGCGCCAGCCGCGTGAACTCGCATTCGAGGTAGACGATCTTGTTGTAGACCGAGAGACCTTCCGCCTTGAGGAACATCTCCGTCTCTGCCTCGGAGCAGTGATAGGCCCCGTCCTTGTCCCGGCTGTCGCCCGTCATCACCACGAAGAAGCACCCGTCGTTGAGATGCGCGATGGCCCGCGAGTAGCCCGCGAACAACGTGTTGCGGAACTCCTCGTAACTGCCCATCGAGTTGATCTCGCCGGCCGGTGGCTTGCCGTCGTAGTCGAGGTACTTCTCGACCTTGTAGTACGGCGGGCAGGTGAAGACGAGATCGAACATCCCGTCAGGCTCGTACGTCGAGCTGTCCGACTGCACCCACGTCACGCCAGGGAAGAAACCGCACAGCGCGTTGTTCGCGTCGCACTGGTTTTTGCGGATCTCCGACGCGAGGTACTCGTAGCCGTACGATCCCGCGACGTAGCCGAACTGCACCCCACCCCCGAACGGGTTGTAGATCCGTCGCCCCTCACGCGGCATGAAGAACCGCAGGACCACCTCGCACGCCGTGGTGTCGAGCACCGAGGCGTTCCCGTTGTGCGCGTGACCCGTGACCACGTTGGCGAATCCGTTCGTGCCCTGCCAGCATCCATCCCGCGAAGCGAACATCGGGTTGGGGATGTTCAGCGCCTTGCCGGTGGCCTCGATCTTCTCGCGCCAGTCCTTCTTGAGCTCCAGCCACTTCCCCCGCGTCGAGTCCCACACGTTCGTCATGGTGATGTGCGCTAGGATCTTCCACCGCGCCTGCTCGGCCGTGCCGCGGCACATGTAGTGGAAGCCGCTCATCTTCAGGTACGTCTCGAAGCCGACAGACTCGAACATCTTCGGCGTCTCGAACTTCGACTTCGGGTCCGTCGTCATGAAGCTCGGGTAGCCCTCGGGAATGTGCTTCACGACCTCGTGAACCATCGAGCGATACAACTCGTCCGTGAACACCTCGGGCTTGATCACCGACTGGAGCAGGCAGGATTCGCGGACCTCGTCGTTCACCTGGAACGTCATGAAGCCTGCGAACTCGCCGTTGATCAGCAGAATCACAGCCGAGTGAATCTGCATGTTCTTCCGGGCGGCCCGGTGCGCGATGCCGTCCTCGAGCGCGAGCTTGGAGACGGCCTCTTCGTACCCCGATCCGATGACGCTCTTGACGTGCTGAAACTCCACCTTGTGCGCGAACAGTTGCTTCTGCGTCATCGTGTCTTTCCCCCGCGGCGGTACGCCGCATTGGTCGGGACAGTCCGCACACTGCCCGATGAAAACAAACGGTCGGTGGAGCGAGACGAGCTTTCCACCGCCGATTGAGCCGTTACGTCTGGTGAGCCGGATCTCCCCACTTGAGACCAGCGGACGGCTCTTGGTTGCGCGAAGCGGGTTGTCGATTACGGGTACGAGCGATAGCAGGTGCGCCTGCCGGTCCTTCATCTCAGCCGAACGGAAGTCACACGTCACTACGCGGACAACGCTGGTCACGCCGTGATCGCGTAGCCGGTCGCGCTGCCGTAGCCGGTGCGCCAGTTCCGCGTCCGTGTCCAGTGCGCTCACCGACGTGTTGACCACGGCGCCCAGGTTGCGGAGCGAGTCCGCGTCGGCGTCGGCCATCGTGTCCCAGTGCTTCGTCACGATCACGGGCGTCTTCTCAGCGTGCCTCAGCGCCCGCAACGTCGAGAGCGTGCCGGACCAGTCGTGGCTCGGATCGCCGGCCGTGCCCACTCGATACCACGTCACCGGGAAGTCATTGAGGATGCGGATCAGCGTGCCCCGATGCTCGCGGCCGTGGATGCGCCGGCTTACGCTCGTCGTGAAATCGATGCCGTACCGTGCGGCCGTCTTGGCGGCGTAGCACTCGCCGTAGCAGCCCCCCTCGGGATAGGCTGCCATCCCACGGGTGCAGCCCTTCACGGTGTCGATGTCGATGCACCCCTTACCGTTCGCTGAGATCGTCAGCACGCCCTGATAGCGCCTCGGACCACGCTGCGTCAACGGCGCGTAGTCAAACAGCGCGGGCTGGCTCACGCCAGCGGCTCCCACGTTCGCAGCCTGTCGCAGAAGCAGCACCGCACCCCACGCGGCGACTCGTGGCAATAGCTGTGATGCCGCCGCTTCCGCCCAGCCCGGCTCACGCACTCGCACCGCCGCGGAGCCGGCGCGTAGCAGTCGCACGTCGGGTCAGGGTCAGCGTGCTTGATGCACGTCTGCGACCTGCCACGGTGGCGAGCGGGGGGGAGGACGCCGAGCTCGTCAGTCATGCTTCACCTTCCGCCGCGAGGATCGCGTAACCGACCGCTTCAACGACAGCGGGGACAACTGAGTTGCCGACCGCCGCGAGAGCCGCTCGATTACCCCATCGGGCAAGTCGCACCAGTCGGCGGGATAGCCCATCAGTTGCAGCGTCCAGCGTGAGTTGAGGACGCCCCGGACCTGATTCGCCAATTGCGTCCCGTGATCCACCGGGCGCGGACTGTGCGTCCGCTCGTGACTGGTCGGGGTGCCCCACTCGGCTGAGTCGCGGCTCTTCCCACTCGTGCTGTGGCTCCCCTGGTCGAGCAGGCCAGCGCGGGCCATCGCATCCAAGCCGTGATCCGGCGTCCCGCCCGTGCCCTTGCTGCGCCCGTCGCTCGCCTTCGGGCTGGGGAAGCTGAGCGCCTTGTCCATTGCGGTCCTGAAATTGCCGCTCATCTGCCCGTGACTGGCTGGGCTCTCTGGCGTCGAAAGCGGAGTCGGCCAATGCGCTTGGGTGCCGAGGTTGGGTGACTTCCGCGCCCCCTGCGTCGGCCCGCTGTCCTTCCAGTCCCGAGCCTGTGGGCGAGCCCACAGGCCGTTCGCCGCATCCGTCAGCGTCGTCCCGGGATGCCGACCGCTCTCCGTCGAGTAGCCCGCCGCACCGCTCGACGCCTCGTCCTTCGCCGTCGCGGTGGGCCAGAGCTTCACGGCCATCGCCAGCGGAACGCCCATGCCGTTGCCGTTCGCCGCCGTCTGCTTCAGCCGCTCGCGCCGGGCCAGAAACGTCTCCGTCCCATCGCCCTCCTGCATCACGCTCGCGTCCGGCGTCGGCCAGCCCTCGGCCGTCATCCCGGCGGGCAACGATCCAGACCCGCTCCCGCTTGTGCGGGGCTCCGACAGCCCAAGCACCCACCAGAAGCGGCCAGACGGAGTACCCTTCGCCCTCCAGGTCAGCACAAACCCGGTCCACCCCTCGAGTACGGAGAGCACCGACGTTCTCAGCAAGTACCCAACGGGGTCGAGACTCGCCCACAAGCCGGGCGAACTCGCTCCAAAGCCCTGATCGCTTGCCATCCAGTCCAGCCCCTTTCCCCGCTACGCTCACGTCCTGGCAGGGAAACCCCCCGCAGATCATGTCCACCGCGCCCACGTCGGCCCCGCGCAGCTTCGTCACGTCCTCGAAGACGGGCACGCTGGGCCAGTGCTTCCGCAGTACCTCGCGTGGGAACGGCTCGATCTCGCAGAAGGCCACCGTGCGGAAGCCGCCCGTGCGCTCCAGGCCGAGCGATATCCCGCCGATCCCGCTGAAGAGGTCCAGCACGGTCATCACCGCTTCACCCTCCTGGCCCTGATAGCCACGTCGAGCAGCCCGAGCGCGAGGATGGCGAGCAGGAGCAGCACCAGGCCCAGGAGTTCCACAGCGGCGGGCGGGAGCGTCATCGTGCTACCCTTGGCGGCGCCGCCGGGTCGGGCTCCTTCGGGTCGCTCCCGGGGGGCTCCGTTGAATGGCGCAGGAAGTCCTCGTCGGGCGCCAGCCAAGCCGGCTC
>CAYHBE010000180.1:0-4172 GCA_964354765.1 uncultured Dehalococcoidales bacterium
GTACAAAAGAAAAACAAACATATATTTGTATCATAAAATAGAAACAGAAAAAGAATACATGGTGATTATCGTCCAAAGGCAAGGATGTAGGTTTGTGAAACCTAAGATGTGGTATCGTGATCCACTAGTCACACAAGAAATGAGTTTGTAACATAAAGGTTTATGTGCTGGGTTGAAGCCCCAGAGATGTTGGATCGTTCCCAACCAAACCCACAAAAGATAAAAATAACAAATGCATCCGTCACTCAGCGGCCGAGAGTACCAGACTTTTAATCTGGAGGACGTAAGTCCCGTCATAGGTTCAAATCCTATCGGGTGCACAAGTAAGGGGAGGAGCACAGTGTGTGCAAACGTATAAAGGCTAAATGTGGCTTCAAATACGTGAGGTAGGTTCAATTCCTGTCTCTCCGCAAATACAGAATACAGACAAGGTGTCGGTCAGGTCTCCAAAACCTCGATGGGTGGGTTCGATTCCTACATTCTGTGCCAAATGGTGATTGTAGCCGGTAATTGGATGCCGACCTCCCTGTGAAGGAGGAATGTCTATGACTAATGCGAGATCGTGACTCGTCTTTCACCCTAAACACAGAGTAGGCTAAGGTAGCCGGTTGGTCTCCAAAACCAACGTCGAGTGGGTCCAATTCCTACACTCTGTGCCACTTGGAACCTAAGCTAACCTGGTGAAAGCACTGGACTGAAAATCCAGGGAGCCCGGATCGTAACCGGGAGGTTCCACAAATACACTCGCTCATTGGCGTGACCAGACGGTTCCAACCCGTTAATGCGTAAGCGTGGTTTAGAGTTCAAATCTCTACGAGTGTGCAAAATATACATGGGTAGCTTAATTGGTAGAGCAGCGGCATCGAAGCCGTAGGGTACTTGTTCGAATCTTGTTCCATGTGCAAAAGAAAGAAGTAATGAATATGACAATAGGTAAAATATCTGAGTTAATAGATTCTAAATTAGATCCTATTGTGAGCGATTTAAGTTCAATTAGAAAAGATATTAATGTACTAAGAGTAGATTTATCATCTATTGATAAAAGACTCTCTAAAATAGAAGAAGTATTAAAATAGTGATAAATGACTCCGTATCCGTAGCTGGTCGAACGGTCCAGACTCTTAATCTGGCAAACGCAAGTTTCAACGTAGGTTCGAATCCTACCGGGGTCACATTTTATAGTATAGCATCTGACTTATAAAAGGGAGGAGTTCTATTTTTATATATAGAATATGAATTGTGAATTTTGTAATAAGGAATATAAAGGTAGTAGTGCTAAAAATAATATCGCTAAACACAAAATACACTGTAATTTAAATCCAGTAGGTATTAAATATAAGTGTGATTTATGTGATAAAGAATTTGAGAATAGACACGCTATCATTGCGCACAAAAAGGGGTGCGGTAAAGAGAAAAAGAAAAGAAGTTATAAAAAACCAAAAGAGGAAAGAATTATCACTTGTAAGTTTTGTGGATATGAAAACGAAAATTCTTTTAAATTGGGTGGACATGTTACTACTTGTAAGTTAAACCCGAATTATGAAAATAGAATAGTTAGATTAACTGAAATTGGTAAAGATAAGAAACACACAGAGGAAACAAAAAAGAAAATATCAACAGCAAGAATAAAATATTTAACTGAAAATCCTGATAAGGTACCATATCTACTGAATCATAGTAGTAAAGAATCTTACCCAGAGAAGTACTTCACCGAAGTGTTTGAAAATGAAGGGTTATTGATAACGAAAAAGTTTAGAATAAAGCTATATGAACTTGATTTTTGTATACCTGAGAAGAAAATAGATATTGAGATTGATGGTAATCAACATTATTATGATGATAAGATAGTAGAAAGTGATAAGAGAAGAACAAAGTTTTTAGAAGAAAATGGTTGGGATATAATTAGAATAAATTGGGCCAGTTATCAGAGTATGACATACGAAGGTAGGTCAGATTATGTTAAAGAACTCAAAGGATATATTAACCGATTGACCAATGAAAAGCCAACGATTAGTGTTGTAAAAACTAAAAAGGGTAAAGATTTATGTAAATGTGGTGAACAAAAATGGAAGTCTTCTAAAATATGTGGTAAGTGTAATACTATCACACAAAGAAAAGTAGAAAGACCACCATTTGAGCAGTTATTAAAAGAAGTAGAAGAATTGGGATATTGTGGAGTTGGTAGAAAGTATGGAGTTAGTGATAACGCTATAAAGAAGTGGATTAAAGCATATAATAAATATTCGCTCATAGTATGAGTTAAAAAGGTTCGAAACCTTTCGAATGTTCCCGGGAGATATAGGTTCGAATCCTATTACGTCATAGCAATATGCGGTATGGTTTAATGGCTAAAGCGCCTCGGGCATTGGAAAGTAAACCAGACAGGGATCTGGCACCGCCTGCTAAGCGGATGGCACGTTCAAACGTGTATGCATCGTGCGCATTTCTTTCCGCAATTAAATTTTGAAAATAGAAAAAACAAACATATATTCGTAAATATATAATAACAATGAAAACTACAACTACATACTCACGCTCGCGTTCACTATTGAAGATGGTCTGAGTTTGTATTGCTATAATATTAGTGAAACCCTCAGATAGAATCTGAGGGTTTTTTGTTTTAAAATAATTTGGAAGTGCCCAGTAGACAGAGGTACACCGTCTTGAAAACGGCTAGGTCGGTGAAATCCCGATGTAAGAGTTGAACTCTCTTCACTTCCGCAAATGGTTCCATCGTCCAACGGATAGGGCACTCGGCTACGAACCGAGAGATGAAGATTCGATTTCTTCTGGGACTACAATATAAGGAAGTTTGGCAGAGTCCGGCTTATCGCACCAGTCTTGAAAACTGGAGGCCTCAAAAGGGTCCGTGGGTTCAAATCCTACAACTTCCTCCACGTAAGATACAACGAAAGTTGATAGTAGCTCCTGCTAACGACACTGCTATCAGGTCAGACGATTCTGACTATCTTACACAAATGCCCCTATATCAGCCTCGTCTTCGAAACGAGACACTGTAACGGATGAAAATGCAGGTTCGAATCCTGTTTGGGGTACTATGGAAGATAAACTAAGCAGGGTCTTAGTCATGCCTGGAAAGCATTGGGTTCATCACTGAATTTGTTTCGAGTACAATTTCTTCCGCTTATGAGTAACGTTATTATAGGAAAGTGCCCAATTTGCGACAGAGATATGTGGCAGGGCCCATCTATTGACCGACATCACTTTTATCCGAAGTGCAAAGGTGGTAGAGAAACTGAATATCTACATAAGATTTGTCATCGTAAGATTCATTCTCTATATAAAGAAACTGAATTAGCGAAGAAGTATAATACTGCAGAAAGTCTTAAAGACGTTATTGAGATTATAGAATTTGTAAAATGGGTATCGAATAAAGAACCAGATTTTTATGATAGAACTGTAACTTGTAATAGAAAGAGAAGAAGATAATTATTTAGCTTCTCTACGTTTTCTCATAAGTTCTTTGATGAACTCTTTAATTTTAGTATCACAATCAGATGTTGGTAAGAATGCATACCCTCTCATACGAGAAGACCATTTAATTACACCGATTGTTTTACTGCCTTTGACTACATTATAGGTATCAGTTTTAGCGCCTTTCTTCTGAGGTTGTTTAACAAACTTAACGGAAGATTTAGATTCAAATATTTGATAGCTATCTATGTGTTTCATTAAACTATATATAAGAAAATAGTTATAATAAAAATAAATCCGTATATTTGTTGTAATGTGGATAGACGTTAATGATAAAAAGCCAGAGGAACATCAAGAAGTCTTGTTTAGTCATATAGATATTAGAAGACCCGATGGTACAATAATGGAACCTACTGTTAGTTCAGGATTTTATCAAAAAGGTTACTTTTTTAGTTGGGTTGGTGTAGAGAATAGAAGAGATGAATCTAGCGATAGAATGACTGCAACACATTGGATGCCGTTACCGGCACCACCAACAAAAGATGTACTGCGAGACCAAAAGATAGAAAAGTTAGTAAAATGACAATTAAAGTAAACATATTCAATATACATCACCATTTCGATAGAATCGATCTGGGAGTCCATTGACTATGACTATATTTTTTATATAAGCCCAGATTGTCTGGGCTTTTTTATTGCACTAAACTTAACAAAAATAAAACTTAAACAAATGGAAA
>CAYHBE010000181.1:0-4158 GCA_964354765.1 uncultured Dehalococcoidales bacterium
CCATGTAAAACCACAACCCGAAGAAAGCAGTTTCTGGGACTGGCTTTTTTACGCGATCGTAATTCTGATAATCGTCGTTGCAATTGTTTTCGTTCCTTGGAGCAACATATTGGACTGGTTGTCGAACATCGCAGAAAATATCTGGGAATTATTTTTCTGGGGACTCTTCCTGGTTATTTTTGCGGTGCTTACACCAATCTTTCTTATCTGGAGAAAACGCCTTACTCTGTTCTTGAGATACTGGTATATCTGGTTAGGAATGATTGCCTTAACCCTAGCAGTCTGGGGAATTTTTACTTTTAACGGTGTCGGTGGAACAATTGGGATGGCTATTATCGGCGATGAAACGGACGCGTGGGGTGTCGTTCGAATCGTACTCCTGTTTATTTTGAGTCTCATGTTGATTTTCCCACGTGCTATAAGGGCACTAGTAAAAGGAATCATCAAGATTATTTCTGAATACCGTGGGCGCAGACAGCAGCGAGTAGCAACGCGTCCCATCGTTGTACGTACGGTTGCAAAACAGAAGGAAATTGATTTCACCACCGAACCTGAAGAAGTACCCAAAGAACGTAAACCTGCTAAACCAAAGATTGAGGAGCCTGCTACCTCCAAAGGGTTAAAACAGATCGCCCAGGATGTATGGAAAAAATACGGACAAGCACCAGGTACAAAGGTCGTTGATGGATGGCGTTTACCTCCAATTGATATCCTGGATGATGCCGGTGATATCGAATACGGTCAACCAGACAATGTGCAGCGAGCCAGACGAATCGAGGAAGCACTCAAAAGCTACGGCGTTGACTCCAAGGTCGTTCAGATTAATGCAGGCCCTACCGTCACACAGTTTGGTGTGGAACCAGGCTGGGATATTAAAACCCGGGAAATCAGGGAACGCGACAAAGATGGCACAGTTGCCACTCATCTTGAAGAAGTCTCAAGGACCAGAGTAAAGGTCGAGCGTATAACCTCGCTCGCAAATGATTTGGCTTTAGCGCTTGCAGCCTCGAGTATACGCATCGAGGCGCCCGTTCCCGGCAAATCGGTTATCGGTATAGAAGTGCCTAACACCGTATCTGGAATCGTCAGCTTGCGTGGAGTTATCGAGACGAGCGTTTTTCAAAAGCTGACTGCTAAATCAAAGCTAGCCATCGCTCTTGGTAAGGGCGCAGGCGGTGAGGCAGGCGCTGCTGATCTTGCCAAAATGCCGCACCTGTTAATTGCCGGAGCTACCGGAAGCGGCAAAACGGTCTGTTTGAATGCCAGTATCTGCTGCATGCTGATGCAGAATACACCCGATGACCTGCGATTCATTATGATTGACCCGAAGCGTGTTGAACTTACCATGTTTAACAGTATACCGCACCTGGCTGTTCCGGTTATCGTTAACGCAGAGAAAGCCCTCGAAGCCCTTCGCTGGCTTGAATTGGAAATGGACAACCGGTATCAACGATTAGCTAAAGCTGGAGCACGAAACATTGATGGCTATAACAAGGACAAACGTGGTAAAGAAAAGATGTATTTCATGGTGCTGATTATTGACGAACTCGCCGATCTAATGATGGCAGGTTATGATGAAGTAGAAAGGATACTTTGCCGACTCGCACAGCTATCTCGTGCTGTAGGAATTCACTTAATTGTCGCTACCCAGCGACCTTCAGTGGATGTTGTAACCGGTTTGATTAAAGCCAATTTTCCCACCCGTCTTAGCTTTGCCGTTACCTCACAGGTAGACTCACGAACAATACTGGACACCGTTGGCGCTGAGAAGCTGCTGGGCAGAGGTGATATGCTGTATGCCCCGACGGAAGCTGCCAAACCAAAGCGACTCCAGGGTTGTTATGTCTCTGATGCGGAAACAGAACGTTTGGTATATTTCTGGGGCAGCCAGAAGGCGGAAGAAGTCACCGAGATTAAGATCGAAGCTGTGCCAGGAGCAGGTATTCCGGGTGTACATACACCTCCCAAGGACATCCTCATGGAACAAGCTCGCAAACTCGTACAAGACCAGGAACAGATATCTGCTTCTTTCCTGCAGAGAAAACTGCAGATTGGCTACCCACGCGCCGCGCGTCTTAAGGAACTACTGGACGAAGAGCGCGCACAAGCTATGCCAAAACCAGAACCGCCTGAAGAACCAGAAACAGATACTGAAAATTTATAGTCTCTGCTATCAAATCTTTCTGGGAGGAATACTATGAGCCGGTTAGATAGACGGACCGTTTTTGCCCAATCTTTAGTCGCTCGACAAAGTGAGGACGTTACTCCAGACATCTTGATGATTGCCGGCTTCGGTAATACAACAGTGATCAAGACCGGCGAAGGACTGGTAATCATCGACATGCCGGTCGGAAATATTGCTACGTTGATAGAAGCGGTACGGGCTAAGACCGATCTGCCGGTCCACACGATTATATACACACATATCCATGCCGACCACTCTTTTACTACTGGCGGTTTATTAGAGGACGCGAAAAAACGCGGTCATCGTAAACCGGTTGTTATTGCTCAGGAAATGTCTTTAGCTCACCTGAAACGCTATCAAGAAATGGGACCTTACAATTGGTACATCAATCAGATACAGGGAGCGCGCGGTTTCCGCAAACCGAAAGGAAACGAAAGATTCATGCCCGAAAATATGGTGTATCCGGACATTACTTTTCGCGACTCGATGAGCTACAAACTAGGCGGACTTACCTTCGATCTTCATCACTATCTGGGGGAGACGGATGATGGTACATGGGTCTGGATACCCGAGCGTAAAGTAGCGGTGGTTGGCGATTTACTTGAAGGGTCATGTCCTAATATTGGAAACCCATTTAAAGTGCAGCGCTACGAAGTAGAATGGGCGGAAGCACTCGAAGCAATCGCAGGTAAGAATCCAGAATATATTGTTCCCGGACATGGGCCTTTACTAAAAGGAGAAAGAGTGAAGGAGTGGTGTCTGGAGACTGCCAGATACTTACGTTATTATCACGATGAGGTTGTCAGACTCCTTAACGAAGGTTACTGGATTGAGGACATTCTGCATACGATCAAAACTCCAGAAGAGTTTTCGAACATGAGATTCCTTTCAGATGTTTACGGCTGTTCGACTTTTTTGATTCACGGGATACAAAGACGATATGCCGGCTGGTATAACGGTAATCCCGCCGAACTCTTTCCGTCTCGCAGCGCGGAGATTGCAGCTGAGATTGTTGGATTGGCTTCTGTTTCAGAGATATTGAACCGCTCTAAGCAGCTAATGACCGAGGGAAAGATACAACTCGCCCTGCACCTGGTCGACTTCATTGTTAAAGGCATTGAAGATAAAACACAGAAAAAGGCTGCTTTGTTGTTGAAAGCCGAGTTGTTGGATGCCCGTGCTGAAAAGGAACGCAATTCCATCGCGCGTAATATTTTTCTTGTTGGGGCTGAGGAAGCCGAACAATTAGCTAAGGAATTGTAAGCTTACTCCTTTTCCTTTAATCTCTTTTCAACCGCATACCGGTACATCTGACCCAGTGTTTTACCGTGCTTAACGATCTGTTCCTGTTTCTTTCTTAGCTTCTTTCCGCGCCGTTCCTGCCGGGTCTCGCGATAGTTGTTCGGTTCATTTGCGGGCATATTTATACCCCGCGTTTATATTGATCGGATCGAGCTCGCGCCGTAAATCGTATATGCGGTCACGTAATAAAGCTGCTTTCTCAAAATCCAGGTTCTTAGCGGCGGCTTTCATTTGTAGTTCCAACTCTTTTATAAGGCGAGCAATACCTTCCTGAGTAACAGGCGTGGTTGCGTATGGAGCTTTCGTTTCAGCTACTGCTTTCACACGTTCGGTGATATCTTTAACTGCCTTTTTAATTCCCTGAGGTGTGATGGCATATTCGCGGTTAAAATCCTCCTGTATGTGTCGACGTCTTTGGGTCTCATCGATTGCCGCCTGAATCGACTTGGTGATGGTATCGGCATACATGATGACATGCCCATCCACATGACGTGACGCACGACCCATCGTCTGGATAAGGGCTCCTTGCGACCGCAGGTAACCTTCCTTGTCGGCATCCAGAATAGCGACCAAACTGACTTCCGGCAAATCGAGCCCTTCTCTCAAAAGGTTTATGCCAACCACCACATCATAAACACCCAGGCGAATATCTCGCAGAATTTCAATTCGTT
>CAYHBE010000182.1:0-4158 GCA_964354765.1 uncultured Dehalococcoidales bacterium
GCTTCAGCCTTTACGTTATTCAGTCCGCGTACCAAGAATCGTCTGAATCTCATTTCCTTGTTCCTCCTCCCTCCATCGTGTTACTATCAAACTAACCATGGAAAACATTAGAAACTTCTGCATCATAGCGCACATAGACCACGGCAAATCAACCCTCGCGGACCGTATCTTGGAATTGACTGGAGTTCTCCACACCACGGAAAATGCCCAAGTGCTGGACAGCATGGAACTCGAGCGTGAGCGCGGTATCACGATCAAAGCTAAGTCAGTACGGATGCCATATAAATCGCAGGACGGTAAAGATTATATCCTGAACCTCATAGATACGCCGGGACATGTGGACTTCAACTATGAGGTCTCGCGTAGTTTGAAGGCTTGCGAGGGGGCTGTTCTGCTGGTGGATGCTTCACAGGGAGTCGAAGCGCAGACCATAGCTAATGCCTATCTGGCAATCGATGCCGGATTAGAGATCATACCGGTTATCAACAAGATTGACCTGCCCAACGCGATGATCGAAGAAACACGCCAGCAAATCGAAGATTCGCTAGGTCTACCAGGTAAGACAGCACTACTGGTTTCTGCCAAAAACTGCATAGGTGTACCTGAACTACTGGAGGCTATTATAACCCTCGTACCGCCGCCGCAAGGAAGCAACGAAGAACCTCTGAAATGTCTCATCTTTGATTCGTTTTACGATACGTATCGTGGCGTCATCCCACATATACGTGTCTTTTCAGGCAGTCTGAAGCACGGGGACAAAATTATGATAAAGTCCACGGGTCAGACGCATGAGGTTGATGAGGTCGGCTATTTTACACCCCAGCTTACTCCCGGTGAAAAACTAACGGCGGGTGAAGTCGGCTATATCGGCGCGGTTATTAAAAATGTAGGTAGTATCCATGTGGGAGACACCATCATCTCCCCTGATTACCCCGACATAGCCGCCATTCCCGGCTTCCAGCGCCTACAGCCGATGGTTTTCTGCGGTATCTATCCCATAAACACCAACGATTACATAAAGCTGACAACAGCGTTGGAAAAGTTCCAGCTCAACGACTCCTCGATTGTCTATGAAAAGGAAAGCTCGGCGGCGCTCGGTTGGGGTTATCGGCTGGGGTTTATGGGCATGTTACATATGGAAATCACACTGGAGAGACTGAAACGGGAATACGGGCAGGAACTTATTGCCACAATGCCTTCGGTCATTTATAAGGTTTACAATACTAAAAACGAATCTTTGTTGATTGATAATCCATCAAAATTCCCGGACTCAACCCGCATCGATCACATTGAAGAACCCATTATTAAGCTCCGTATTATCGTACCAAACGAGTTTATCGGACCAGTTATGGAGCTATCCGATGTCAAGCGAGCCAAACTTGTGGGCATGGCACATCCGGATAGGCGGCGCGCTCTTTTGACTTATGATTTTCCTCTGGCTGAAATGATTACCGGCTACTATGACAAGCTCAAGAGCGTCAGCCGCGGCTATGCCAGCATGGACTACGATTTCGTTGGCTACCAGAGCGGTGATTTCGTCAAGGTGGATATTCTGGTAAAAGAGAATCAGGTGGATGCTCTATCTTTCATTTCCGTTCGAGAAAGTGCGCAGACCAAAGCCCGCGTTTTAATCCACAAACTGAGAAAGCTGATTCCCAGACAGATGTTTGAAATACCATTGCAAGCAGCTATCGGTAGTAAAGTCATTGCTCGGGAAGATATTGTGGCGATTCGCAAAGACGTCTTAGCCAAATGCTACGGTGGCGACATCACCCGCAAGAGAAAACTACTGGAAAAGCAGGCTGAAGGCAAGAAGAAAATGAAGATGGTAGGGTCGGTCGAAGTTCCCCAGGAAGCTTTTCTCCTGCTGTTGAAAATGGAGGAGTAAGAGTGCGAGGACTCTACATTCACATTCCATTCTGCGAAAAAAAATGCAGCTATTGCGATTTTTATTCCGTACCGGGGCGATTAGAAGAGGTTGAAAACTATATCAACGCGGTTCTTAAGGAAGCTCGTTCCTATAAGAGGCTTTCATTCCAGACTCTTTACCTTGGAGGAGGAACTCCCAGTTTGCTTGGGGCTGAATATGTACAAAAGCTCATCGGTGGTCTCCGCGAGTCGTTGGACCTTGGTGGAATGGTTGAAGCCACCATCGAAGTAAACCCGGAATCAACTACACCCGAGTTTCTCAGCACTGTTTTATACGCCGGAATAAATCGGGTGTCCCTCGGTGTTCAGTCACTTAATGACTGCGAATTAGAAAGCGTGGGGAGGGTGCACACAGCTGCCCAAGCCATTGATGCCGTGAGGCTTGCTCAGAATCTTGGTTTCTCATCGATATCCGCCGACCTCATTATCGGGCTGCCAGAACAAACCTGGGGTACATTGAGTGCAGCGTTGAACAAGCTCGTAACTCTGGGGGTCAACCATCTTTCAATCTATTGCCTTTCTCTCGAAGAGGGTACACTTTTAGCTCAATGTCCGCCTGATAATCTTCCTTCCGACGACCAACAAGCGGAGCTTTTTGAATTGGCGCGTGAGTTCCTGATAGGGCAAGGGTTTATCCATTACGAGATTTCGAACTTCGCACTTCAAGGTCACGAGTGTCTGCATAATCTCAACTATTGGCGGGGTGGGGAATACCTCGGTCTTGGTCCTGCAGCCGCGTCACATCTCCAGGGCTGTCGCTCCAGGAACAGACATGCGTTAGATGCATATCTGGAAAATCCTATCGGCCAGGCAGAACATGTAGAAACACTCGGCGGAAAAGAGAAATTAGCGGAGGAGGCGATATTACGCCTTCGCTTGCTGGTGGAAGGTATAAATCCAGGAGTATTATCCGGGAGGTTCACCCATGATATCATTGAAACGCTCGTTAGCCGTTTGGATGGTATGGTCATGAGGAGAACGCTCGAATTCAAAAATTCTAAGTACGTCCTTCCTGCTGAGAGGATACTAACATCAAACGGGATCTTTCAAGAAATAATCGACATTAAATCTAGCGAAACACAGACGAACTCCATTGTGAAATGTAACACAGTGACCTGAACAATTTTGGACTTGCCCGATAAAAAATGAAAACCATGAGAAGGGTACAGAATCCGGATCATCATCGGACGGAAGCATTCCTATGAGCTACATAAGTCCATTTTATGCCATGTATCGGAGATGGAGGAATCTGTGATGACTGCTGCTTGGAAACAGCGTGTTGTAGTTGTAAAGCACGTGCTTAAATCGTAACATCAGTGGTATCGGGGAAGTATCGTTGTCTAGCATATAACTATCGACACTTACGCTTTGTTACACAATAATTTGTGGTTAGTAATCCATTATCCAGACGACCTAATCGTTAGAAAAGATTTCCATATCCACTCGAATGTGAGTGGATATGGAAATCAAGATTCGCCCGCTTGATAAAAACCTAGTTTAATTTAGGTGTAGATACTCTCCTTGTTAGAGAATCGGCAAATATCGGTTGATTTCATAACCGGTTACCTGAGTACGATAGAGATCCCATTCTATTTTCTTGTTGGTAATGAAAGCATTGAATACGTGCTCTCCGAGTGCTTCACGCACTAACTTACTTTTCTCAGTTAGTTGGATAGCTTCGGAAAGACTAGCTGGTAAAGTGCGGATTCCACGTTTGTTTCTCTCATCTGCGCTCATCTCATAGACATTCTCTTCCACGGGCTCAGGCGGCTCAAGCCCATCCTCAATACCCTTTAAACCAGCGGCAAGCATTACACTGAAGCACAGATAAGGGTTACAGGCAGGGTCTGGTGAGCGGAATTCGACTCTGGTCGCTTTTTCTTTACCCGGGCGGTATCCAGGAACGCGAATAAGGTCGCTGCGATTCCGCTTTGCCCATGACAGATAGACAGGCGCTTCGTAACCCGGGACCAGCCGCTTATAAGAGTTAATCCACTGGTTGTTTATGGCAGTGATTTCAGGAGCATATTTCAGCAAACCGGCAACATAACTCCGGGCAAGCTTGGAGAGATAATATTTGCCTTTGGCGTCGAAGAAGGCATTCCTATCACCTTTGAAAAGCGATTGATGAACATGCATACCACTGCCATTGATACCGGCGATGGGTTTTGGCATAAAAGTGGCATAGGCGCCTTGGTTGATGGCAACCTGCTTGACCACCAAGCGGTA
>CAYHBE010000183.1:0-4158 GCA_964354765.1 uncultured Dehalococcoidales bacterium
GAACCGATACGCTAGCGTACTGTCACAGCCTGTCCTAAGGTCTCTCCCTTTATATCAGGTTTATAGTAGGAATAGGCAGTCGAGGTAACACCTTTTGCCTTCACCGGATATAAAGCTTTAACACGGAAATCAAAGCTAATTTGCTGACCAGGTTTCATGTTCTCTACATAGAAGATGACCTTCCGCCCGGCAATATCGTAACGTTTGATGTTGCCCATCTTCTGGGTAATCGCTATGATGGAATCGGTTACGGGCGCAAATCCGGTTGGGATGGAAACGTCCATTACGATCATACCAGCTTCTGCGATGTTCAAGGTCTGAGGCGGATTAAAGGTCAGAGAAACAGACACCTTAATCTCGTCATTAACTTCAACTTCGGTGGTGTCATATTTGACGTCGATCTTGAGTATTGGTTCAGTGGTAGTATCAACCGCCGGCAGGTTGAATCTCCTGACAACTTGCCCAATTGCATCACCGTTGCCGTCGACTTTCATCTCAATCTGGGAATTGACTGGGACCTCGACAATCTGAAGCACATCAAAGTTGTCCTTGTTTATTTTCAGTTCTTTGTCGACTCCGTTACCCTTAAGCATTACTGTCAGGTTGGCATCGGAGCGGGCATTGGTCGCAACCTCAATCAGAGCTTCGAGTGTGACAACTGTGTCCTGGGTTGAACCGTAACCTCCGTAAGCGTTACGCTGCCCCACCAACCATTTTGACGATCTCGAAGCGTTGAAGGCATCGCCATGTTTTATCAATGCCAGGGTTGCATATGCAGTAGTCTCTATTTCAGCACTGCGGTTAGGTTCGGGCATGTACCTCATCACACCTGCCGGACCATCTTTCGCCAGCGGTTCGGGTAGTATCGGATTTCCCCAGTGCAGACCGTTTTCGTCCTCTTTCGCTAACGACATCAGTTTGTTGTAAGCCTCCATCTTTTTGGGACTCTGAGCTAGCTCGAAAGCATAAGTAGTGATAGCAACTGTGTACGGGTCTGCCATTGCAATCAGTTTTCCTTCAAGGTATCTTACCGCTTTGCCGCTGCTTTCTTTTTCGCCGGTAGTCATCAAAGCAATGGCGGTATAAGCTGTCAAGGCTTCTTTACCTTTGACTCCTCCAATCATGTCCTGGTGATGTACAAATCCAACTGCATCGAAACTGCCGTCTGCATTCTGGTGCGAAGTTATCCACGCGGCGGCTTCATCCAGGACGCTATCATCAATGTAAAGAAGTCCTTTTGCCTGGGCAAAACACTTAAGTACGAATGCAGTTAGCCAAAGGCTTCCCGACTCGTCGCTCATTCCAAATGCTGAGAACGAGCCATCATTGCGGCGGTAGGTAAGCTCTCTCTGGTAACCGGTGATCATGAGTTTTTCCGCTTTTGCCATGATTTCTGGTTTAAGCTGACCGCTTGATTGCAGGTATTTGGTTATATATACGTCCGGAGCAAAAAGAATCATGTTCTGTTCGCCGCATCCCATCGGCATCTGCAGGAGGGAATCCAAGCCGTCAATTGTTTGTGTGAGAAAGCTTGAAGTGACCGTAATATAAGCACGTCCAGAATCGACCACAACTACATCAGGAATTGAGGTATCGATTGTTTTGGTGATACCGCCAGCGAGAGTGATGTTTTCAACCAGTTCCCGCGCGACACCTTCTGGTTCAATAATAATGGTCTTGATAGCGGCATCTGCGGCTTTTGAACTGCGCGCTGTAATTTTTACGTCTTTGATACCAAGCTTACTCGGTTTGATTTTAAACTCCGCGCTGCCAATGTTATTAGCAGCTATTTCAATGGTCTTGGTCCCAGTATCTAATAGTTCAAACCAATCGCTATTTTCGATATCCACCTGCACGCTCTGCGCGGTGTCAAGATAGTTATAAATTGCGACCTGCACCGGGAATTCTTCACCTCGGATTGCCGAGTAGGGCAGGTCGATGGTCAGGAAGAAAGGCTGGAAAACTACCAGCGAGTCCTCTGCTATACCAAGACCTTTATCTTTTGAGATGGCAACCGCTCGCAGCATCCATGTGGTAATTGAATCGGGTACAGTGATCTGCTTGGTGGCTTTACCGCTGCTATCGGTTATCAGGTCGGTCCATATCCAGGTTTCAGGGAAGAACTGGCGGACTCTCTCAACCTCTGCAAGACTGCCATTCCCGGTAGTCGTGGTGGAGCTATCCGTTGCCTGGGGTGCACCAGCCATCATCGGTGGGAAGATTCCTCCTTTTTCCTCCATAACTTCCCTGCCACCCAATCCGAAGAATTGGAATATGCGACTTAAGAAACCGCCGCCTGTCTCAGCTTCATATTCTTTAGCGGCGGGTACCTTTTTATTGGTCATGACAATAACCCCGGCATCTTTGAAGATATCTTCGGCCGCAGGGACAGTATAGGTGGGGTAAAAAGAAATTTCATGAATTTCTGCCTGCGGCTCCATATATAGTCTCTCTAGCTCGTCGAAGACCTGCTGCAGGTTCAAGCGGTTTTCTGCCAGGATGAATACCGATTTATCAACCGCGGCGATACCGACCTTTGCCTGTCCCTCGGTTTTAATGCTTAACTGGATCTCTTCCGCCGGTTTTGCTTGATCCTTGGAGAACTGCGCTTGCACGGATTGTGGATAAATAGGAGTGACCTCGAAAGGCAGAAAGTCGACGGCTACTTCAGCATTGGGTAGTATCTGGTAAACAAGAATTTTGGAGGATGGCGCCATTAATGGCGTGGTGCTGAAGGAAAAGTCGCGACTCGTCGTATAGTCTGAGAAAACCACCATTCCACGGGAAATTACTTCGTAGTAAAAATTAACTGCCCGGTTGGTAGAATGGACTCTAAAAGCGATTTTTTGCCCTACGGCTGGTGTGCCTTCGGTTAGCTGCTCGATATGTATGAAATTCCCTGAGGGTGAATATGAAGATTGCAGGGTCTTGTTTGCATATGCATTTTCAGAGTTGGCTTCAATCATCATCGCAATCGCTTCTGCCGGGGGTGTGAGTTCAATTAACGATGTGCCTTTAACAGTGGTGATATCTTTCTTTTCAGTTTTAAAATCCTCGAATTTCTCATTCATATAAGTGATTGTCGCTGATACTTTAGCATCAACAGGTTGATTGTCGGGGGTTTCAGTGATAACGAGGATATTGAAAGGCAAACCCGGTTTGAAAACTGTACCTTCAGGGATAATTTGCAGGTTTACGCTGGATTGGGCAACAGTCAGGAGCCTGCTGGTCTTTTCTACGTAGCCAGTCGATTTCTCTGTAACCGTGATATCGAGTTGGACATTTCCCTGTCCGCCGCCGGCAGGAGTGCCGGTAACGTATTGGGCGGCGGGAATTTCAAACTGGATCTCGCCATCGATATTTTTTGTCAAGGTTGCATATTCCTGCCACTGCCCGACATATTTTGTGGCGACGATTTTTACTTCACCGCTGACAGGCTTTCCAAAACTGTAAGTCGAGACGATTTTGCCGGTGATTTTTTCGCTGACAAGGAACCATTCTTTAGGCAGGTCGACTTTGATTTCATATTTCGGTAGTACATATTCTTCAACCCGCACATCGAGCTGGTTCTCGGCTTTCTCCGTGATCGCATTTATTTTCCAAACACCAAGATTAGGTTCATCGGAAAGAGGTAAATCTATGTTAGCCATTCCATATTCATCAGTAGTTGCAACTGAACGGAATATTTTGATTCCTTTCGCATCGAGGATGTCTACCGTGACCGATTCGGTCGCCGGTTTCAATTCCGGATCGAGGGTGAGGAGTCGGATGTGGATGGTTTGTCCCGGTTTATAAATAGGTTTATCTGTCTCGATAAAAACGACAAAACTTTTTTCGACTTGAACGAATGCTTTATCAGAAAAGGCGCCGCCTTTGACCTGGATCTCATATTTGCCGTCCTCGACATCTGGAATAACAAGTGCGAGCGTGCCCTTTTTATCGACATTGCCGGTTGTGGTCGTGATCTTTTTACCGTCTTTCAAGAGGGTGACGGTGATGGTGTCTTTTACCAGCCTGTCGCCGTTAAACAGGGTGAAGGAAATGGCTTCTGTGCGTCCACTGTGCAATACTTCAGGGACAATAGCGACGTAGCTGCTTGCCGCTTCTACCGGCGTACACGTGGGGAGGATTGCTAAGACCGTTACTAATATGGTAAAT
>CAYHBE010000184.1:0-4156 GCA_964354765.1 uncultured Dehalococcoidales bacterium
ATTCACGACATTCGATGGAATGGCGATAGTATAAGGGAGGTATGGATTAAAATGATTGATTTTGAATTGACTCCTGATGAATTAAAAGTAATTCAATCAGCACACCAAGAAGCCGAAAAATACGCGCGCCCCGTCGCCCGTTATTACGACGAACATGAGCATGAAGAACCTACAGAGTTGATTAAAAGACTGTGGGAACAGACTCTCAGGGGAGAGAGCACCGGTATGATTGGACTCGGTGTCGGTGCGGTGCTGCGGATTGAAGAGGCTTGCTGGGGTGATGCTGGTCTAATGCTTGCCAATCCTGGTTCTGGTCTTGGTGGCGCGGCGATATTACAGAGTGGCACGCCTGACCAACAGCAGAGATTTTTATCGCGTTTCGGTCAGGGAATGCCTAAATGGGGTGCAATGGCGATGACTGAGCCTGGCTGTGGTTCAGATACATCTGCAATCCAAACGACTGCCGTCCGTGACGGTAACGAGTGGATTCTTAACGGAGAAAAGATCTTTATTACTTGCGGCGCACGTGCATTTAATAATCCTGGCGGCTTGATTGTTGTTTGGGCGACAGTTGATAAATCAGCCGGACGAGCTGGTATGAAATCATTTGTGGTTGAGCAGGGGACACCGGGTATGCGACTTGAAAAACTCGAGAAAAAGCTCGGAATCCGCGCCAGTGATACAGCTGCCATCGTCTTTGAAAATTGTAGAATTCCTTACGAGAATATACTCGGGAGCCCGGAAGTAAGGCAGGTCGATGCCAGCAGCACTGCTGGTTTTCGCCGGGCAATGGCGACCTTTGATGCTACCCGCCCGATCATCGCGGCTATGGCACTCGGGGTAGCCAGGGCATCGCTCGATTTTGTGAAAGCCGAGCTTGAAAAACAGGGAGTAAAAATTCGCTACGGCGTGCCGAAAACGAAGCTTACTGCCATCGAGCGCGATGTAATGGATATGGAGTCAGCCTACAAAGCAGCCAAGATGCTGATGATGAGAGCCGTTTGGATGATGAGCCAGTTCAAACCGAATAGCCTTGAATCGTCCATGTCAAAAGCAAAAGCCGGCTTAGCGACAAGCTACATCACTCAGAAAGCAGTCGAATTGATGGGACCGCTGGGATATTCGAGAAAATGGCTCCTGGAAAAGTGGATGCGTGATGGCAAAATAAACGATATCTTTGAAGGTACCGGGCAAATCAATATGCTTGTTGTCGCCCGCCGTATTCTTGATTTCTCCAGCCGAGAACTGAAATAAATTGATGATAAATTACATAAAGGAGAGGTAAAAAAATAATGGCACAAATCACTGATGCAGTAATCGTAGGTTACGTCCGGTCAGCATTCTCACGTTCCCGGCCTCGTGAACCTGAGAGGGATGTTTTCAATAACATCCGCGTCGATGAATTATCGGCAACTCTGGTTAAGGAGCTTATCAAGCGGGCGGGTATAAAAGGTGATGATGTTGATGAATTGATCGTTGGGGCTGCACGCGCGGCTGATGAGCAGTCACCATTTGGTGGCAGGATGGTAGTATTCCTGTCTGAGTTGCCTCTCAGGGTTTCAGCTCACTATGTCGACCGCCAGTGTGGTTCTTCCATGACCACCGCTCATAACGGCGCCATGGAAATCGCTTTCGGTTTTGCTAACGCAGTTATATCCGTCGGAATGGAGCACATGACACATCTGCCTATGGGTGGACCGGCTCCGGGCTCTGTTCCTGGAAAACCGGGTCCTTTTGCTGGCCCGAGCTCTAAGCTTTTCAGCGATCCCAAAATAGCTCCGATTGTCGATCTCCCGACCACGATGAATATGGGTTTAACGGCGGAAAAGCTTGCGAAATTCGCCGGAATTTCACGGGAAGATATGGACAAGTGGGCATTCCGCAGTCACAATCTATCGGGGAAAGCAATCAAGGAAGGTTATTTTAAAGGTGAGATTTTACCGGTAGAAGGAACACTTCCAGATGGGAAAAAGGTACTGATTGAGGTCGACCAGGCCGTCCGTGGAGATACTACTCTTGAGCAGATGGCTGCCTTGAAGCCTGCTTATACACCTGATGGCCTAATTACTGCCGGAAACGCTTCCCCTCTAAATGCTGGCGCTTCGACCTTGTTATTGATGTCTAAAGATGCAGCTAAGAAGCAAGGTTTGAAACCGCTGGCGAGCTTTGTTTCTATGGGTTTTGCCGGTGTCGATCCAACGATGATGGGTATGGGACCGGTTCCTGCGAGCAAACGTGCCCTTGCCGCGGCAGGACTCGCCGCGAAAGACATCGATTTCTGGGAGATTAACGAGGCGTTCTCTGTTGTGCCTCTTTATGCTATTAGAGAGCTCGGAATCGACCCTGAGAAAGTAAACATAAAAGGCGGCGCGTTAGCTATTGGCCATCCGCTGGGTGCGAGTGGCAGTCGGCTGCTAGGCACATTGGCAAGAATCCTGCAAATGGAAAAAGGTAAATTCGGGCTGGCAACCATGTGCTGCGGCGGCGGACAGGGTATTGCAACCATTATTAAGAGAGAAGATTAAGTAAACCGTAGATTCGAATCGGAATCGGGGCGCCAACCGGTGCCCCGATTTGTTTTGTTCTCTGACAGTTTTTAATCGGATATCTTCGGATATATTCTGTTACATAAGAAAATCCCGATCTTTCCCAATTGTCCTTCTGAGCGATAACAAAAAGATTCTTCGACTTCAAAAATGGACTGCTCGCAAAAAATCTCCTTTCTAAATTGTTAAGTCTGCGTTATTGTTTTACTTATTAGTTTTGGTATTAACTTTTAACCTTTGACTTTTGATAGCTCTCATTTGCCCTAACCTCACCTGTGCGATTATAATTTGAAACAGTAATACTCTTCTTAGGCAGGCGGATTAATGAAAAACGATGCATTCAACCAGTTTAAAGGGTCACAAGATTACGTGACCTCAGAAGCTTTACGAAACGCTGTTAACATAGCTATTGCACTCGGCAGGCCTCTTTTGATCCGCGGCGAACCCGGCACTGGTAAGACAATGCTTGCCCACAGCATTGCTAGGGATTTAAAGAAAAGGTTGATCGTCTGGAATATTAAGTCGACCACCAAAGCCCAGGAAGGACTTTGTGTCTATGATACAGTCCAGCGCTTAAACGATAGCCGCTTCGGCGATAAAGATATTGCGGATATTAAGCAGTACATCAAATTAGGAAAATTAGGGCAGGCATTTTCATCCCCCGAGCAAGTTATCCTCCTCATTGATGAAGTCGATAAAGCTGATATCGAATTCCCCAATGACCTGCTTAATGAACTCGACGAAATGAGCTTCTTTATTCCAGAGACCGGCGAGACAGTAACGGCAAAAAACCGTCCTATTACGATTATCACGAGCAATGCGGAAAAAGAGCTGCCGGATGCCTTCCTGCGGCGATGTGTCTTTCACTATATTGAATTTCCTGCTCCTGAGCTCATGACTAAAATTGTTGCCGTCCATTTCCCTGATCTCAAAGATGGACTTCTGAGGGAAGCAATGAAAACCTTTTATGCTTTGCGTGATATCGAGGAGTTCCGGAAAAAACCATCCACGAGCGAGCTAGTCGACTGGATAAAAGTACTGCTCGCCAGCGAAACATCGAACGATAGCATTACCAAAACCGTTCCGTTCGCCGGGGCTTTATTGAAAAAAGAAGTAGATTACGATTATTTCATCAGCAACTATATGGTAAAACAGGGCGAAAGCTACGTTCTGAAAAAGCAGTTCTAAGATGTTTACTGGTTTCTTTTATGCTCTTAATAAAAGTAAAGTGCCAATTTCCATTACAGAATGGATGACCTTCATGGAGGCACTTGCCCGCGGGTATATCCATAACCTGGACGAGTTTTACTACGTCGGGCGTAGCTTGCTCGTTAAGAGCGAGGTCTATTTCGACCATTACGATGTTGCCTTCCAGGAGTATTTTAAAGGCGTTGAGTCGATGACCGAGATCACCGAGCAGGTCATGAAATGGCTGAACAGCCCGTTGACTCAAAGAGCAGTCAATCAAGACCTACCGTTTGGTTATACCGCTGATACACTTGAAGATCTAATTAAAGAGCTCGAGAAACGACTTCGTGAGCAGGACTCTCCACATGACGGAGGCAACTACTGGGTTGGGCGAGGCGGGAGGTCGCCTTTTGGATTCGGCG
>CAYHBE010000185.1:0-4130 GCA_964354765.1 uncultured Dehalococcoidales bacterium
TGATGCTGTTCAATTTACAGCACAGGCTGATAATGGTACTGGTAATTATGCATATAATTGGAACCCATATACATACTTAACTGGGCCAACTGGTTCGGTACAAAGTGGTGTAGCTTATGGTACAACTATCTATAATGTGACTGCTTATGACATAGCTTGTCCTATGTATACGATAAGTCAAGCATTTACGTTAACTGTAAATCAACCACCAACTCCTAATTTGAGTTTGATTAACAATCAATGTGAGCCTTTCTGTTCATTGTATAATTCTAAAATTAAGAATCAATCACAATCAGTTAGCTATACATTTAATGGTGGTAATACTTACTTTGGTGATAGCATCAATATATGTTTAAATGCTGGTCAATATACATTGGACATAACTTCAACCGGTCTAAATGGTTGTACTGGTACATACAGATATCCAACAGATATTGTTGTTTATCCTAAACCAAATGCTGATTTCACTTGGAATCCATCAACACCAAACACATTATCTGAAAGTTTTGTTGTATTCACACCAGTGAGTCAAATATCAACTATATCAAGTTACTTCTGGGATTTTTATGGACAATCGACATCAACGTTGTCTACTCCAAGTCACCAGTTTGATAAACAAGATAATTACGCTATTACATTAGTATTAATTACTAATCATGGTTGTATGGATACAATTACTAAAGTAATTACGGTTAGAGATGAATTTTTACTATATGTTCCTAATGCGTTTACACCAAATGGTGATGGTTTAAATGATATATTCTGCGCAAAAGGATTGGGTATTACTAAATTTGAAATGTCAATTTATGACCGTTGGGGTAATCAAATTTTCCAAAGTGGTGATATAAATAAAGCATGGGATGGTACATTTAAAGGAGCTTTATGCCCAGATGATGCCTATGTATATAAAATTAATATCAGCGATGCTAGTGGTAAAGCACATACAAAGACTGGACATGTAACACTTATGAAATAAGGAAAGTGATAGCTTTAGACAAAAAAAGCCGATCAATACGTTGATCGGCTTTTTTAGATAAACGATTAAAAATTAATAACTATGAATAAAATAAAACAAATCATCATTGCGTTGTGCTTATTGGTAACAACACAATTAAACTCTCAAACTGATTATAGATCATTTAGAGTCGTATCAACCGGTACTGTTTCGGAAATTAATATTGTGAAGTACGAGATGTCCATAGCTTCTGCTAATTTAGAAAGTTATCGATTTGAAACAAAGTCTAATATATTAGTATTTGATACTGGTGTTAAAATTGAACTTAAGTCAGCAAAGGAGTGTTATCTACTTGGTGTTAAAATAGTTCCATCTAACTATGATGATTATAGAGATCCATCATATACGGATCCAACGTTTCATATGGTTGATCCGAGTAGTGCTACTGGTGTACAAGCTCCGGGACAAAAACCATATTTAATTGCGTTATATAAAAGAATTGAAAAATAAGTAAAATATGAAAAAAATATTATTAGCATTATTACTAATCACAAGTTTGTTTTCTAAGGCACAGGTGCCAGTGAATGACAATTGTGCTACAGCAACTAATTTAGGTACACTACCGTTACCAGCAGCATGTCCATCAGGTATTGGTGCTCCGGTAAATGTGGTTGGTACAAATATAAACGCAACTGCTCCAAACCCTTATACGACATTATTAGGTTGTCAAACGGCGGGAAATCAACCCGGTCCGGCGTTAGATGTTTGGTATTCATTTGTTGCATCGGGTAATATTGCTACGATTGTAATTACACCAGGTGCTGCACCACTTTTAGCCAATCCGGCTATTACATTGTGGAGAGGAACTTGTGCTGGTTTAATTGGTGTTAATTGTGCTAATAATGGTACTGCTGGTGGTAATATTACTGCGGTATTTCAGCCGCTAACACCAGGTCAAACATATTTTATTCAAATAAGTGGTATGAACAATATCACATCAGGTAACTTTAATTTAGCGGTTAATGCAAGTAATGATTGTAATAACTGTTTACAAAATAGTAATCTAACTGTTAATCCACTTCCGGTAAATGGTACATACGCTCCGGGAACAACCGTTAATTTTTGTTATAATATAACGGCATATACTCAAGTAAGTGCAAACTGGTTACATGGTGTTATTCCAACATTTGGTTGCGGTTGGGATTTAACAACACTAACAACAGCTCCACCGGCATCTTGTGGTGGTAGTGGAACTTGGGGTTGGTATAATACTTGGACTAGCACAGCTAATGCTTCAGTGTGGGGGCCAGGCTTCGCATTTAACTATACTTTACCGGCTGATGCTAACCCAGGTAATAACTTTGGGGATCTATGTTCAACACCCAATTGGAATTTTTGTTGGTCTGTTAAAACTAAAGTTAATTGTGCTGGTTGTACAAATTTAAATGTGTCTATTAATACAACTGGTGATGGTGAATCTGGTTCATGGACATCAATCGCTTGTTTAGGTGATCCTAACTATCAATTCGCTGCAGTTATGTCTTGTTGTACTACAACGGCTGCAGTTACTCATGTTTCTTGTTTTGGTGGTGCTAATGGTTCCGCTACGGCGACACCAAGTGGTGTTGGTCCTTTTACCTACACTTGGACAACTGCTCCGGTGCAAAATACTCAGATAGCAACTGGTTTACCAGCTGGTGTGTATACAGTGACATCAAAAGATAATAATAATTGTATATCAACTGCAGTTGTTACCATAACACAATCCCCTATAATTAACCTACCTATTTCTCAGACCAACATATTATGTTTTGGTGGTGTTGGTTCAGCAACTGCTAATCCAAGTGGTGGTGTTGGTCCGTATACTTATACTTGGACTACTGCTCCGGTTCAAAACACTCAAGTAGCAAATAATTTACCAGCTGGTACATACTCTGTTACAATTACTGATTCTAAGGGTTGTACTAAAACAAATAGTATTACTATAACTCAACCACCGGTAATAGCAATTGGAACACTCACAAATGCTGCAACCTGTAGTCAGCTGAATGGTTCGGCTATTGCCGCACCTATTGGTGGTGTTGGTCCATATACTTATACCTGGAATTCAGTTCCGGTTCAAAACACACAAGCCGCAAATAACTTAGGTGCTGGTAACTATACGGTAACCGTGAAGGATGCTAATAATTGTATTATGACGGCATCTGTTACTATATCATCTACTGGATCAATAACAACCACCGCTGCTAGTACTAATGTGTCTTGTTTTGGTGGATCTAATGGTTCAGCAACTGCTACCCCTTTAGGTGGTGGTCCTTATACATATACCTGGAATTCAACACCTGTTCAAAATACACAGGTCGCAACAAATCTACCTGCTGGCATTTATACCGTAACGGTAAATAGTCTTGGTTGTCTTGCAACTGCAACTGTTAATATAACACAACCACCCATATTGAATGCTACTACTGTACAAACAAATGTGGTTTGTTTTGGTGGAAATACTGGCTCCGCATCCGTTACTGCTACCGGTGGCACACCAGCTTATACATATTCATGGAATACTGCTCCGGTTCAGACTGCAGCAACCGCAACTGCTTTAGTCGCTGGTACATATTCCTGTACAATTACTGATTCTAAAGGTTGTACAAAAATTGTTTCGGTTATTATAACTCAACCAACTCAAGTGGTAGTTACTATGTCAATGGTGCCTACAACTTGTGGATTACCAAATGGTTCCGCAACTGCGAGTCCAGCTGGTGGTGTTGGTCCTTATACTTATTTATGGTCTAATGGACAAACAACGCAAACTGCCATAAACTTATTATCTGGTATTTACACAGTGACTGTAACAAGTTTTGGTGGTTGTACTACAACTGCTAATATAAATGTAACAAATACTGGTGCTCCGACTGTGACTATTCCAATAAAAGTAAATGTTCTTTGCTTTGGTGGAAATAATGGTTCCGCTAATTCTTTAGTAGTTGGTGGCGTTGGTCCATTTACTTATACGTGGAATTCGGTTCCTGTTCAGAATACACCGAATGCTACCAACTTAACTGCTGGTAATTATACACTAACTGTGACTGGATCTAATGGTTGTTCATCAACTGCTACTGTGAATATCACACAACCAAGTATATTAACCGCAACTTCTGTTCAGACAAATGTGTCT
>CAYHBE010000186.1:0-4129 GCA_964354765.1 uncultured Dehalococcoidales bacterium
AATTGTGACAACAATACTCGTGACTATTGGAAACCAGCGCCCATAGGATACTCGACGTGTCTACCCCTGGGGCATTCTTATTTGCACATTCCTCAGATTGCTGAAAGCTGTTCCTGCCAATCCAAAGAAAAGAAAACCAACGATATAAGGTCCGATAGTTGCTGCCATGTTGTTAAACGTTGTCTGCTCGATTGTAATCCACCACAGCAAAACTAGAACGACGAAGGACCCTACCCCATAAATTAAATTTGATCTGATATAGTTGTAGTCTTGTCTGCGTCCAATCAGCATACCCCGCCACCACAAGAACGCAGCTGCTGGCAAAGCCAGTACTATGCTGCTCAAATTACTGAAGCTATCGAGGATTATTTTTCCTATATAGTTGAACCAACCCAAGGCGAAAAGATCCACACCATTTCCATATTCAATACGAATCGATATGAATACTACAATCAATCCGAATCCGATAATCGATAATTGGATCAAGCGAAATGACCATTGACGGGAGGTGAAAAAACGGGCTGCCAGAAAAGATAAACCCACCAGGCAAATTACACTCAAGATATTTAAAGGCGTTCTTTCCCAGTGCAGGGTCGGCCATCTTCCAGTCCACACAAACCATGGATAAGCCAGAAAGACCTCCATAAATACTGCCGAAAGAGGCAGTAACAAAGACGCAATTCTATCTGAAATTTTCATAATTTTTCTTTTATCATTTCTGAAGTGAGATAGTAGTCAATTCTTCCCAGGACAAATTATCAGGTATACGGTAAACATTTAAATCATCCTTGCCATAAGGCAAATCTAATCCACCGACAACAACGAGTGCCACCATCCTGCCTGCTTTTCTAACCTGGTTTAAAGACGAAAGAAGACCTTCGGTAGGCATGGCGCTTATGACAACAACTGTACTGCCCCAGGGTAAGCTGGTGCCTTCCCGAAGGACAAGCGCCGCCATCGGCATGCTCTCATTAGGTGCAGGGTCGATTTTAGCCAGGTTTTCCAGGATCTGGGGTAATTGGTCGGGGTGTAGGCTTGGTGGAATTGCGATCGCTTCTCGCGCCTGATAACGCCATTCATTGACATAAAGACCGACCCGAAATCCTTTGAGGATCGAATGATAGCACATCGAAGCTGCTGCAATTATACCGAGTTCGGTCAGCTGAGGTATCGTACCGAACATCGGTGGTTTGGTAGTTCTAACATCGAGGAAAATTCCCATATCCATTGTTGTCGAAGGTTCAAATATTCTCGTTTGGAGTTGTCCAGTGCGCGCGCTGGATTTCCAATGGATCCTTTTCAAACTGTCACCACTCTGATATTCTCGCGTGCCGATAGTAAGAATAGGGTCTTCAAAGACGCGTTTTCTAGTAAGCACTTCTCCGGATAGGTGAGCAGACGGGATACCAAGGTCTTCTAACGGAACAATTTTCGGGAATATTATCAATTCGTCTGACTTCAAATATTTTGTCTCAGAAGCAGCCAGTCCCAGCAAGTCACCGGTGATTATTCGCGCAGGACCAAGCGAGTAGAAGCCCCGCCGAGGGCAGGAAAATCGGTAGCGGCGGATTACTTTTTCGTACCACATCAAAGGAAAAAGATGAGTAATTTCCATGCGGCCTGGGCTGGATGAAGGAGAAGCTTTACCTGTAAGAAGGGATATGTGTTCAGGTATCTCATCCTCAATTTCTATCCATGGAAGCGGCAGGAGTTTCCGGTTTGATATTTCAACCTCGAGCTGGACCTCCTCGCCGGAGAACACCCTTGAAGCGCTCAGCTTTCGCTGGTAGCTTACTCTTGATAAACCGTAGCGTTCCCACGTTATTGTCAGGATTTCTACCAATGCTAACGAAGCCGCTATCAGTATTATCGGTCCCTGGCGCGTGAGTAGTCCGATGAACAGGATAAATAACGACAGGATAAGCCAGATGGTATTACGGTGCTTCAATTCTCGACTCCAACATTCCCTTCAACCGGAACTTCTACTGAAGCAAGAACTTCGTTTAACACTTGCTCGGCGGTCTGCCCTCGTAGATGGCTTTCCATCTTGGTAATCATGCGGTGCGTCAAAACAAACGGAGTTAGGTATTTCACGTCATCGGGGATAACATAACCTCTGTTATTTAATGCCGCATGTGCTTGTGATGCGTGATAAAGAGCCAGCATCGCACGCGGGCTCGCACCCAATTGAAGCGCAGGATGAACACGGGTCGCTTGGACGAGTCTGATAATATAGTCTTCTATATCAGGCGTTACCTTTACACTTCTTGCTGCTGCCTGTACTTCTATCAGTTCTGAGGAATTTACTACCGGCTTCAACTCCTCTAGCGGATCAGATTGACTGAATCTTGAGAGAATGATACGGTCATCTTCAACAGAAGGATAACCAATACTAATTTTTAACAGGAATCGGTCGAGTTGAGCTTCCGGTAGCGGAAAAGTGCCTTCCAATTCAATAGGATTCTGCGTTGCCATGAGCATAAAAGGTCGCGGCAGGATTTTTGTCTCTCCCTCAGCAGTTACCTGCCGTTCCTGCATCGCCTCCAATAGAGCGGACTGGGTACGAGGGGTGGCGCGGTTAATCTCATCAGCGAGGACCATTTGTGCCATAATCGGACCTGCACGAAACTCAAAATCAGACGTTTTTTGATTGTATATATAAGTGCCGGTGATATCGGAAGGTAGAAGGTCGGGGGTACATTGGATACGACGGAAGCTGCACCCTAACGAGCGTGCGATCGATTTCGCCAGCATAGTTTTACCGATCCCGGGTACGTCTTCAATCAACAAATGACCTTCACAAATCAGAGCGATAACAGCTAATTCGACGACTTTGTCTTTTCCAACTATCACCCGTCCAACACTATCTCTGACTTTAGAGCCAATTTCGGCGATTCGCGAAATATTCACAACAGGCATATCTATTCCTTTCAATACAAGAGTCTGAGGCTGGTCAATTATACAATACGTCGATAGCGTTAGCCAATTTGCCTGAAAATGCCCTGATTCTTGACAAATGAATTCGTTGCTCATTAAAGTTAGGGAACAAGTTTCTTCAGGCAGGTCAATGAAAGGTTCGATAACAACTGACAGGGAATTGTGTAAGGGCTGTGGTATCTGCATAGAATTCTGCAATAAAAAAGTGCTCGCTCTGGATACGAAGGTAAACGTAGCAGGCTATATCCCTGTTAGATTTTTAAATAATGGCGAATGCAATGGCTGCGGCGTCTGTGCCATTGTATGCCCTGACGTAGCAATCGAGGTCTACCGTGAATAAGAAGCTCATGAGCGGTAATGCCGCGATTGGCGAAGCAGCGATCAGGGCAGGTTGCGCTTTTTATTCAGGCTATCCGATCACACCGCAAAATGAATTGACCGAATATATGGCACAAAATTTGAGCCGACGGAAAAACTGCACATTTATTCAAGCCGAGAGCGAAATTTCTGCTATCAATATGGTTTACGGCGCTAGCGTAGCCGGGGTTAGAGCGATGACTTCATCATCAAGTCCAGGCATTAGTCTGAAGCAGGAAGGTATTTCTTACCTGGCTGCTTGCGAGCTCCCGGCTGTCATTGTCAATATGTCTCGCGGCGGACCAGGTCTGGGAAGTATCTCTGCAGCTCAGTCGGATTATTTCCAGGCAACTCGAGGCGGTGGGCATGGTGATTACCGTACCATTGTCCTTGCTCCATCATCCGTGCAAGAACTGGCTGATTTTACGGGGCGGGCTTTCGAACTGGCTGACGAATACCTGATGCCGGTAATCATCCTTGGTGATGGGATGCTTGGGCAGATGATGGAACCAGTCGAATTCGCAAACGAATCTCCGGAAGTCTTACCGGTGAGAAGTCGTGCGTTAAGGGGCGCTAAAGGCAGACCAAGCCGTATCATCAAGACCTTTACCTCTAACCCAGCGGAACTCGAAGAATTAAACTGGAGCTTGTACCGGCGTTACCAGTTGATTAAGAAAAACGAGACCACTTATGAGACATACATGACAAATGATGCAAAACTTATTGTAGTTGCATTCGGTATAGCTGCTCGCATTGCTAAAGGCGCTATAAAAAATGCCCGTGCAGCAGGAAAAAAAGTGGGTCTGTTCAGACCAATTACTCTTTGGCCATTTCC
>CAYHBE010000187.1:0-4108 GCA_964354765.1 uncultured Dehalococcoidales bacterium
CTTGATAATTCAGAAGGATATGAAGAATTCATAAAAACCACACCTGCTTGGGATCACGCAAATGACTTAACATCATTTGATCATGAAGCATATAATAAAGAGCTATTAGAATTAGCAAAAGGTGATGAATCTAAACTACAATTATTAAAAGATTCTTTTGTAGCTAGATGGAAAAAGGATATGGAACATGAAAACAAATTAACTAAAGAAGGTAAATATAAGACAAAATATAATATGGAATATTTAACAAAAGCCAATATGTGGGCATTTACTAAGTATTTCAAAAATAGAATAGCTGCACAAGGTAAGCGACTTAAAAGAAACCTACACAGGTTAATTATGTTGAAACATACCGATGAAGATATATTCTTCTATAAAGAGAAATAACTATGAGAAAATTTACACAAATAACAGAAGAACTTGAAAATAAAAAATTCTTTCAAGCTAAAGCAGAAATAACTTTAGAAGTAGAGGCAGAGAATGAAGGCGAAGCAGGTTATCTGTTTGATAGTATCTTGGGCGGAATTAAAGAACAAGTTGATTATAATCTAGCAAATATCGAAGAAGTTAGTCAAATGACTGAGGGTATAATCGAAAAGGAGGAAAGATCAATTGGTAGCGCCATGTCAAAACACATACAAGGTAAGTCAAAGAAAACTGCGACTGAAATGCGAAAAGAGCTAAAAGAAGAAGGATTTAATGAAGAAGAAATAGATAAGATACTAAAAGTAGTCTATGAAGATAGAGAATTATAATATGAAACACATTAAGAGATATAATGAAGCTTTAACACCTTCACAGTTTAGACCATTTGCTAAAATATGGCAAGATGAACCTGAGCTAAAGAAACGCTACGAGGGTTTGTTTCAAGAATATAAAAAGAAATATGATGGTGATAAAAATGCATATCGCATTTATTTACCACTAACACAATCCGAAACTAAAGGTCCTATACAATCCACTATCGAAAAATTCTTAGTTAAAAATGGATACGAAGTTATTGATTACGTTAAAGGTGTATGTAAATTCGGATCTGCTAAAAATCCATCTAAAATAGGTCAAGTATTAACACGACTTGAAAAAGAACACCCAGAAGCCAAGGAATTAATGAAAAGTTTTGTTGAAGATGCTACACGAAAGGTTCAGAATAAAGCCGACTTAATGGTTGTAATATCTCGCCATCCGTATGATATCGCTGGTCAAGATACTGGTAGAAAATGGACAAATTGTATGACACTAGAAACTGGTGAAAATGCTACATATTTATTTTCAGATATTAAAGAAGGATCTCTCATCTCTTATCTAATCAATAAGAATGATAAGAATATTACTAATCCGATAGCAAATAGTGCTATTAAGCCATTTATAAATGTTGAAGATGATGCTGATATCATACTATTAAAAGATAATAAAACTTATCCACAACCAGAACCGGATTTTGAGAGAACAGTATCGGATTGGCTGAAGGAAGTTAATGGTGATAAGAGAGGTATCTACTGTTTAAATAAAGAATTATATGACGATGCTAGAAAATCTAAAACCGTTATTAATGTAACTGAAACAATTACAAACCCTGAAGAAGTTAAGAAAGTTGCTAAACATTTAGGAATTAAAGTTAGAGATATGAAGCTTCATAGTGATTCTACTTTAGATGTCAATGGTGATGTAGACTTAACTTCAAAATTATATAAAATTATACCAATCAAATTTGGTAAAGTAACTGGTAACTTCACAATCGATGATAACCAATTAACAAGTTTGGAAAACTGTCCTTCTTATGTTGGCGGTGATTTCTTTTGTTTTAATAATCAGTTAGGTACATTAGAGCATGGACCAGAGTGGGTTGGTGGTGAATATTCAGCAACATCTAATTTACTAAGAGATTTTACTGGTATAGCGAAACACATTGGTCAAACATTAGATGTATCATTAAATTTTATTCCAAAAGATATGTTACCACCAGAAGACGTAGAATATGGTAACTTAAAGAATACTTCTGCCGAAGATATTAAAAAGGCAAATCTTGAATACGAACACCCTGAAGAACACTTCAGAAATGAATCAAAAATTCAATCATTTAGTAAATTTAAAGGTTAATTACTTTAGGTGTCTTGGATCTTTCCAAGGTGCTTTTGGTGTATTAGAATGTGTCCATAGCCTAGCAAAAGGCGTTGTGAAAAAATCATTATACATAAGCGTATCATCAATATGTAAATCAATACTGTGATGTCTACAATAGTCACCCTTGGTCATATCCCATGTTTCGTCTGAAATAGTAGGAAACCCATATCTACCATGTATACCTGTCTTTGGTGTATCTATTTCATCGTGATAATCTCTAATTGAAAATATATGTGTGTATGCTACACCAAATCTTTCTAATTCACCAACAATATCTTCATTATGCTCACTACTTGTAATTGAACCACCAGTAATAATGTGTACCTCACCACCATTCTTAACAATAGCTTGTGTTAAAAAAGCGAATGTATCGGGAATAGAATCAACTACACCATGTAGGTCTAATCCTAGTTTAAATTTAGCGTTAGTAGATTGTCCAAAACCTTTAACGACATCGATCTGTTCATTAAATTTCTTAATCTTCATATTAATTCATGCAATATTTTGATAATATAGTATATATTTGTTTTTGATCTACTGCGGAAAGTATTTCAAAATCAACATCGTATTCATATTCTCCTTCTTCATCTTCTACCTCAAACCAAATGTGTAATATTACCTTGTCTGTTTCTGGTACCCACTCTAAAGAATTTATCTTATAGTCACCAACTTCAATATCAATAACTATCTCATTGACAGTTATTCCCAATATTTTAATAAGATTTGCGACTTTCTTTTTCATATATAATTATATATTAATATACGAATTCAGTTTGTTTTAAGAATACGATAAACAAAGTGAAACATAATGATAGTTTCAAAAAATAATTTTTAAAATAAAAAAGCCGAGACTAGCTCGGCTTTCTAATTAAATTAGAGTTATCTTATTTAACTTCCTCAGCATCAATATCAGTAGCACCATCTGCAGCGGGTTGTTCTTGCTCAGATCCAGCCTGATACATCTTGGTAGATACCTCAGACCAAATAGCATTTAGTGCTGATAGCTTCTCATCAACTGATGTTACATCTTTAGAAGCATGTGCTGTTTTTAATTCAGCTAAAGCACCTTCTAATCTAGATTTATCATCAGCAGGGATCTTATCACCAAATTCCTTAATCTGCTTCTCTGTTTGGAAAATCATACCATCAGCTTCGTTTAATTTTTGAATTCTCTCAATTTCAACTTTATCTGATTCAGCATTAGCTTCTGCTTCTTGTTTCATTCTTTCTATCTCATCTTTAGATAATTGAGAATTACCTTCAATGCGGATTTTATTCTCTTTACCAGTTGCTTTATCTTTTGCCGATACAGCAATAATACCATTAGCATCAATATCAATTGATACCTCTACCTGTGGTACTCCGCGTGGAGCTGGTGGCAAACCATCTAAATGGAATCTACCAAGTGTTCTATTATCTTTAGCCATTGGTCGAGCACCTTGTAATAGGTGAATCTCAACTGATGGTTGGTTATCGGAAGCAGTTGAAAATGTTTCAGATTTTCTTGTTGGGATAGTTGTATTGGCATCAATTAGCTTTGTCATAACACCACCCATTGTTTCAATACCAAGTGATAATGGCGTAACGTCAAGTAATAATACATCAGTAATATCACCAGATAAAACTGAACCCTGAATTGCGGCACCAAGTGCTACTACCTCGTCTGGGTTAACTCCTTTATTTGGTTTCTTACCAAAGAATTTCTCTACCGCTTCTTGAATAGCTGGGATTCGAGTAGAACCACCAACTAAAATAATCTCATCAATATCAGTAGTTTTTAAACCAGCATTTTTTAATGCTGACTTACATGGCTCAATTGTTCTTTTAATTAAACCATCAACCAGTTGCTCAAATTTAGCCTTAGTTAAAGTTAAAACTAAGTGTTTAGGTGTACCATCAACCGATGTAATATACGGTAGGTTAATTTCAGTTTGAGTTGTTGACGAAAGTTCAATTTTAGCTTTCTCAGCCGACTCCTTTAATCGCT
>CAYHBE010000188.1:0-4107 GCA_964354765.1 uncultured Dehalococcoidales bacterium
TCTCAGCGGCTCTGCGCTGACGCATCGCTTCGTATTCCATCGCTCGAAAAACGGCTCCGTATTAAATATTTGATATTTTAATTTGTTTAGTATTTAGTATTTCGAGTTTAGAGTTTATTAAATTAGCCCCTTTGCTTTCAAAATCGGTATCGGGCTATTGATATGTTTCTTTAACCATATATTGTATTGTTTTGGTTCTGCACCAAGCGCCAGTCCGGTTAATTCACTGAAATGAATAATAGGTACCTTTGTCTTCGGTTGTCTGGTATCCAGGTTTGCCATGCAGAGCGGACAGGCAGTGACGATAGCCTGCGCTCCCGCATCCAATGCTGCCTCGCATATGTCATTGACCAGTTTTTGTACTATATCAATCCTTCCCAGCAGTAAACTTCCCCCGCAGCACTCGACTTTATGCGTGTAATCTACAGGATCAGCTCCAATGGCTGCGAGCAAATTATCCATTAACATTGGCTGCTCTGGATCATCGAACTGGGTAACATCCGGCGGCCGTACCAGGTAGCAGCCGTAGTACGCAGCCAACTTCAAGCCTTTGAGCGGTTTCTTAGTCCGTTTCTTGACCTCGTCCAGCCCAACCTCTCTCGCGAAGACCTCCAGAAGATGTTTAACTTCAACATTACCTTTGTACGGCATCTCGATAAGCTCTTCGACCTTTTTACGGAGAGCTTCGTTTTTCTTCAGGTCGTGATTGGTCTGCTTGAAACGCAAATAGCATGCAGCACATGCCACTGCCACGTTCAAGCCGGCCTTTTCAGCAATCGCCAAATTACGCGCCGGTAGTGCTAACGAAAGCTCATAGTTGGTGCAGTGTCCCGAAGAAGCGCCGCAGCAATTCCAGTCGTGCAGTTCTGCCAACTCCACATCCAGGAGTTTTGCGGTCACATGCATCGATAAGTCATACTCTTTCGCCGTCGACTCCAGTGAACACCCGGGATAATAACCGTATTTTATCTTTGCCATAATCTATCCTGTCTTACTGGATAATTGGAAGATGCGTTTGATTTGTGCCTTTCCTTTTACTTTGGGCGGTAATATGGCGAGTTTGCCGAGCATAAACATTCTTACTCCCAGTGGCGCATCTCTCGTTATCAAGTCTTTTAACTTAAATATGTTACCGCTGCGGATCATGAATATCAGTATCAGACCGATTTCATATACCTTGCCGAACATTTTTACCATGTTAAGGAAGGTGGAATGAAAAACGGGTAGCTTGGTAGTCCCTTTTCTAGCTTCTGCCAGTGCCATTTCACGCAGCGTGTCCATTACAAGGACGATCTCGATGTCATTAGGGCATCGGGTAGCACAGGTCTCACAGCTCAGGCAGATCCAGAAAGTGTTGCTGTTAAGTACCTGGTCTTTCATGCCAAGCTGTACCATCCTCAAGAGCTGGTGTGGCGGATAGTCCATCTGGTAAGCACCCGGACACCCGGAACTGCAGGCAATGCACTGATAGCACCTTTCAAGGTGTGCTTTGCTCCGTTCCATTACTTCTTTATAGAATGCAGGGTTACTCTTTTCTGTGCCTTTGTCTGTAATTAATTGTATCGTCATTTCTCACCAATCCACTCGAATTCTTTCTCGCGGAAAGTGGAGGCAGGGAGAGGCTCTTCTGCATTGCGTCCAGGTACATAACCGAAAAGTTCCTGGGCTTCTGAGCCTATCAATTGGAACAATTTCACTAGCGGGATATCGTTAGGGCAAGCTTCTTCGCAGGCGCCGCAGCCAACGCATGAGTTACCCATATGGTTCATTCTCGTCAGGTGGAAGAGGAGGGTGTCAGCCGGCATACGGATGCTGCCTTTCTTCTCAGCCTGGCGCAAGTACTTATCCGATTCCAGTTCGAAAGTCGGCGAGATAAAAACGCACTCGCGGCAGTAGCAAATCGGACATGCCTGCCGGCAGTTCTGGCATTTTATACAAGAGGCAAACACCTGCATGAGTTTGTCGATGCCACCGATTTCTTTCTTTACCTCCGCGAAAAATTTCTTGCGGCGTTCTTTCAAATCAGCGGCTAATTTTGCCAGCGCAGCTTCCCGTTTCTTTGCGAGTTCGCTGTCTGTATCGATGGCAAATCCAAGGGTTTTTAATGCTGCTTCACCCTGATCTGTATTTGCTTGAAGAATTGCTTTACCCGGTTCAAGACCGTACATCCCGATAGTAATATCAGCTGTTAACGGGTACGGGTATTCGCATATCTGGCAGCCAGCCCTGAGATTAGTATCTTCTGCCCACTTAAATCCAGCTTTTATGAAATCATCGGAAGTCTTCTTATCGGCAGTGAATTTGGGATAGCTTTTAACTGAATACGCTCCCGGGCAATCGACACTGATAAACAGCATCTTATCCGGCTGAATTTGTTTGAGCTTTATGAGCTCCACAGCAGCCCGCATCTCGCACGGTCGGATGACCACGGCTGTTTTCCGGTCGGTAGGTGTTAGTCGTGTCATTTGCTGAAGGATTTTCGCCGAGTTTACAGGCATAACGGGCGCGTAGACATCAGCTTTGTCAACATTTGCTGGATCGCTTATCAGGGACTGCACGACGTTTTTACCTGAGGGATGCGCCATCGGTACGAGCATCGCATCGACCACTTTCTTTGTGAAAAGGTCTTTAAGAAAGCCATTGATGGCTTGCCGTATTTTGCCGTCCTTGACTTCCAATATTGCACTCTTAGTCATTATCGTCTCCTATACTGTCCAATCGCTCGCCATCGGGCTGGGTCCTTGTTTACGCGTTTCTTCGGTGATCTGCCGGATAAACTTGGCGAACTCCGGACCTTCACTGGCGCTAATCCAGCGTAGCCAGATGCGGTTCTCATCCAGTCCCAGTGATTTAAATATCTGTTTGAGCATGGCTATCTTGCGACGGGCTTTGTAGTTGCCGGAAACATAATGGCAGTCACCCGGATGACAACCGCCAATCATAACAGCATCTGCACCCGAAAGAAGTGCTTTAAGTACATACATCGGGTCGACGGTACCGCTGCACATGACTCTAATGGGGTGCATGTTGGGCGGATATTGCGCACGTGTTGTTCCAGCGAGGTCAGCCGCCGATGCTGTGCACCAGTTGCATAAAAATCCTATAATCTTTGGTTCAAATTGTTCTTTCGTCTCAGCCATACTTAGCTCCTTCGGAGAATAATCAATAATCAAGTTACAAGTAACAAATAATATTAAATTCCTACATTAATCATTGAGAAGACCTGTTTTTCTTTCTGTCCTTTCATCTTGGCAGCATCGTTCGGACAGACCGATACGCACATGCCGCAACCCTGGCAGAGCGTTTCATCAACGACCGCATAATGCTCATCCATGTCCAGGCTGCGGGCATCGAACGGGCAAGCCTCTACGCACAAACCGCAGCAGCTGCAGCGCCGCGTATCTACTTCGGAGACAATCCTGCCCGACTTCAACTGTTCACGTGAAAGCACGTTTGCGGCACGCTGAGCGGCAGCCTGCGCTTCCACGATTTTTTCGCCGATTCCTCGCGGCGCATTTGCCAGCCCGGTAATAAATATGCCGTCTTTAATGACGTCTACAGGACGAAACTTGGTATCGATTTCCTTGAAGAATCCATCCTCTGTAAGAGGAATAGAAAGCATTTTCGCAATTGATTTATTATCTTCGTTTGCCACGTATCCGGTGCTTAACACAAGAAGGTCGGCATCGATTACCAGCTTACCGGGTAGTCCGGGATCAGTCCATTCGATTGTCAACGCTTTTTCACTAACCTTCACGTTTGGTTCAGATTCCTGTTCGTAACGGTGGAAAAGCACACCTGCTTCCCTGCTATTAGTATAATATTGCTCTTTAAATCCATATGCCATGATATCCCGGTTCAATACGAATACCTGAGTCTCCGGACTTTGTTGTTTAATTTTTAGAGCGTTCGTGATTGCCTCTGAGCAGCAGGTACGGTTACAGTATGGGTGGGCGTCGTTGCGCGAACCAACACACTGTATCATTACTGCTGTGCCGGGTTTGCCTAATTTACCTTCTGCAAGCCTCTTCTGTAATTCGTGTTGGGTAATGATGCGAGCATCCTTACCGTATTGGTATTCGGTTGGTTTGTAGTTAGACGCTCCGG
>CAYHBE010000189.1:0-4070 GCA_964354765.1 uncultured Dehalococcoidales bacterium
GTGCGTATAGATATATTCGTTATGTGCAATTGGATATAAGCTTTGCTCAATAGTAAATAGATTAGAACATCTAAACAGACATTCTTCTTGTGCCATAGCACCATTCTCAACACCACCACCTTTTCGATGGGCTGAAGCCATATTTAAAACTGCGGTCTTACCCAGTTTTGAATACTTAATTAGAGCTGATACAGTATCCATTGATTCAACAATGATATTACCGGCTCTATCGGGACAATCAAAATCAACACCAGCTTGTGGTGTATTTTCATTGAATGTAATCTTTTCAGTTCTTGGCGTACCAATCTTCCCACAAATATTCTTTGTGTCTTGATATACTGCTATTAATTCTTCTTTGTTCATATTATATTAATTTGTCTAATTGTAAGTTTCTAAATAACATATCTTGTTGCTCAACCGAATAATTATACACATGCTCATTCAATTCAGCGTCCATCATAGTTACTCTCGTATTAGTAACAATCAACTTCACATTATCCTTTACCCAAATAGTATTCTGTCCTTCCTGTGCTACAAATCCCATATTTAGTATCTCAGATATGAAATAAATCTTATCATGTGACGGGATCATTATATGTGGTCTATTTGAACTCATAATACTACTGCTGTCCGGAGGTGCCATCGTTATTCGTATTTAAAATGTTATCTATTTTAGTATCTCTAATTGTTGGTGCGATGGCATCCATTAAAATTTTAACATGACTACCATTTGCAGACATATAACCATCGTCATACTTTGGAATTTTTATGTCCCAGGTTTTAACACATTCCCAAATAGCATTAAACAACTCTGACTCCATTTCTTGTGGAGTTGGTGATGGCTTAGATGGGAAAACATTGAATGGTGCATTGAAGCTACCATAAACTGGATTTACTCCCAACTTAAATATCTGACTCATTATCTCAGGTGAAATCTTTTGTGCCATCTTTTGTGCTTCTTGTTGTGTCATAGTGCTTCAATATCTAAAAGACTAGCTAATTTAGTATCTCGTAAATTACCAGTAAACTTGGCGCGTGTAGTATATACAGTAATAGATTGATTACTCCAATCAATGAAATAATCAAACTTCTTTCTATCTAAGTTAAGTGCGCGCTCAATATACTGAAATGTTGCCTGTAGACACTTACCACCGGAGCCAACATAGTCTTCAATATCAACATCATGTTGGAACATTTGCTCAACATCATTGTTGAACACGGTTGGGTTTGGAACGGATATAATCGTAAATATCATAGGTTACAATATAAAATAAATGAACAAAATTGACCAAGCGTATGATCGGTTTGCTTACCTTGATAATCAGTATAGGTATCTAACACCGTGAGATCTGATAATCCTTGTTGAAGGAACGCTCTGTAGCTCTTTTGAATATGTTTAATGAACATTTCGTCGCGTGATTCTTCATCTTCGCTGATATTACTACGCCAGCTATTAAAATCGATAAGCCTTTGCTTAAAGTCTTGATAGGTTGTGATGCCTGTTAAATCTCTTAAATTCATTAATTGATAGTATTAGATAAACTGCGGTTACTAAATTGTTTTAAGTCTGTTACTTCTAGTAACATTACATCATCGATGAACTTTGGAATTTTAAGTTTGAAATTCTTCTTTGGTAGCTCTACTTCTGCTACGATGATATGAACACCAGAACTGAATACATCAACTTCCCAAGTCATACCATTATCATCTTTATATATGTGTCGTCTCTTAGAAATAAAACGACCACTTTCTTTCTTCTTATCTTTCTTCTCTTTACACTTTAACACAAAAGCATTATATTCTGCTTCGGTGATGTCTTTTTCATCCTCAATATTTACACCCTTACCGACTGATTTCTTAATCGTATGTATCCACCTCTTCTTACCATCTTGCGTAAACCATGTTCTGGCTCTTTCCCAGATTCCTTTGTCATTTTTCCAGTAATACTGGTCGATGTCTACAATGTCCACCATTGCCCGTTTCAACGGCAGTGACTTCATTAAGAATTTGCGTTCGATTTCGAGATGCGTCATTTCATAAGTGTTTGTTAAATTGTCAATACTCAACTAATTTATAAATATACTAAAAATTAGTTGAATTGTTATAAATTTTTTTATCTTTTTTAATGTCTCTCTGCTCTGAAGGTATATATAAAATAAAATGCCCTATATTTTTGAAAATATAGGGCATTTTTAAAAGTATTATTTATTATTGAGTAACCTTTACGTTAACTGCGTTAGGCCCTTTTTTGCCTTCTGTAACGTCGAATGTTACTTGATCGTTTTCTCTGATTTCGTCAATCAAACCTGTAGCGTGTGTAAACACGTCTTGACCTGTTTCATTATCTTTAATAAATCCAAATCCCTTTTGTTCGTTGTAAAATTTTACTGTACCTTGTTTTGTGCTCATTTTATTTGTTTGTTTTTTTAAATTGGCAATATTGCCGTGTTTGTTATATATTATTTAAATTTAGTTGTTTAAAGCTATTTTCATAATGTTGTGAAATGCCCATAGAAAACGTGTTCTTTTTTGCGCTTATCAACGATTATTAGCTTCCAGATGAATACACCTCGCCTTGCTATTCCATTGCATGTACCATCCCAAGCTAAATCCTCGGTTGAATAGAATAGTGTATTGTTATTTCTATCAATAACATAAAAACAATGATATATTGCATTGATAACAACTGGTTCGAATGTGTCATTCAGCCCATCACCGTTTGGTGTAAAGACATTAGGTACATAGTAGGCTATTGTAGTATCAGGTGACACAAGTTGTGCATTACCAAATGACGCAATTAATAGAAATATTATTATAATTTTTTTCATTATTTAATTTGTAAATCTCTGTGATAGTTCCAACCAACCATTAAACACATCTCAGTTGAAAATTTAGTCTTCTCACCCGATGGGCTCTTAAATGTGAAGGTATATTCAACCATCTGACCATCATTCTTGTGTTCACCATCTTTTTCAAATTTAAACTTATATCCAACTAGTTCATCAAACAGCTTATCATATCCATTTTCATTTGCCCAATCAGCCACTTCTTGTGTTATTTTACAATACACATCTTCATCATACATAAGATCGAATTCATGACGTAGAATGTTCAAAATATCATTAACTTCATCATCAGTATAAATATTGTTAACTCTATCTGGTATAACAACTGGCTCTGGTTCCTTTATTTCGTGTTGTGTGAAGAATGTTTTTTCTTCGTCTTCAGCAAGTACATGTTCTACCTTTGGTGTGGATTCAACAGCATCTTCAATTTTCTTCTCGATTGCTGGAAATGGTCGTTCAAAATCATCCCATAGATCCGAATTATCAAAGTCGTTCTCATTGGTCCAAACCATATGCAGAAGCCTAATCATACCAGCATTAACTAATAAGTATTCCTTATTATTTGAATTTAATTTGTAGTACCACATCTTATCACCAGTACCGGGACCACCTGCTCCAAATGCTTTTTTATAACCAAGACAGACTATATCTAAGCCGCTATTTGTCTTATTGAAATCGTCAATATTTTTAATTATGTTACCCATGTTGTATATATTATATTATTTGATTTAATGTTTTATCTCTTTTAGATGTTTTATCTAGGCACCCATCCCAGTTCTTAGCAATATCTTTCAGTCTAATTTTTTCTAGTTTTTCTTTATACATTTTATCAAGCATTCTTTTAATGTCTGCACTTGATTGCTCTATATTACCAGTATAATCTACATAAAATAATTCAGATTGATATAGAATTCCTTGACTATATACAGTAATTCTATTGTACTCGGTACTAATATTTGTATAGAACACACCCAAATCAGAGTGATATACCTTTTTATTTCGAAAATATGATATAAATCCTATCGGGAATAGCACAAGATCTTCCCCTATTGCGAAAAGTGCAGTCAATCCAGTGAGTGCTGCACATACTACAAATGAACCAATAGATGCACCAATTAGTGTCCAAAGTGAGTGAACATCATATCCAAATTCTTTAATATGACTTTCTGCTAGATTGTTCCCAAGATAGATACTGAATGCAATACAAGCAATTAGGTAGGCAAT
>CAYHBE010000190.1:0-4063 GCA_964354765.1 uncultured Dehalococcoidales bacterium
TTTATTCGCTTCGCAGTACAGAGTATTGCTTTGGAGGCTAAGATTGGTAAGCAATCTAAAGAATGAGAAAACAAAGGATGAGTGCACCGAAAATGCGATCGTTATCGAAGGGATCAGTAAACGTTTCGGGAAAATACAGGCACTCGATAATTTAGATCTGATTGTAGAAGAGGGGATTGTATTCGCTTTGTTGGGACCTAATGGCTCGGGAAAAACTACTCTCATCCGAATATTAACCACGCTGCTCACTCCGGATTCAGGGAATGCCCATGTAGGTGGCTTCGATGTAAGAAAAGATGGACACTCAATACGTCCAATTATTGGTTTGGCAGGTCAATATCCTGCGGTCGATGAAGATCTTACAGGTAAAGAAAACCTGAAAATGATTGGACAACTTTATCATCTGGGTAATCTCAAATCCAGCACACGTGCCGACGAATTATTGGTAAATTTTATGCTGGCTGATGCCGGGAATAGACGGGTGAAAACTTACTCGGGAGGCATGCGGCGCCGTCTTGATTTAGCCGCGACACTGGTTGCCGAACCTTCAATACTTTTTCTAGATGAACCTACTACAGGATTAGACCCTCGCAGCAGGTTTGGATTGTGGGACGTGATTGGCAAGCAGACGAAAAATTGCAAAACTGTATTTTTAACAACTCAATATTTGGAAGAAGCTGACCGTCTGGCAGGTAAAATTGCCATCATGGAAAATGGCAAAATTATTCGTACCGGTACCCCCGCCGAGTTGAAAGGTTGTTGCGGAGGAGAAACTCGTATGAAGTTAAAACTCGTTGACCCCAGTAAAACCAAGCAGGCTGTTGAGTTGTTACGTGAATTGGGTAGAGATCAGATTAATAGTGTTGCCGAAACAGGAGATATTAGTCTACCCGGTGACAGAGGTCCCTCGATCTTGTCTGATGTGGTGCGGCGACTTGATGCCGTCGGTATTCAACTGGCAGAGCTTGGATTGACACAGCCGACGTTAGATGATGTCTTTCTGGCGATTACGGGCCATGCAACAGAAAGCCAAACCGATGTAACTCCGAAATCGTCAAAATAAATCTCAAAAATGGATAAGGCAAAATAACATGGGAAAAATGTCTGCCGCTATCTCTGATATCATGGTGATGACCAAGCGCAATGTTACCCGATATATTCGCCTCCCTCAATTATTAGTCTTTAACGCCATGCTGAATGTGGTGTTATTGTTGCTCTTCAATTATGTCTTTGGTGGCGCGATCCAAAAGGGTGGAATACCCTATATCCAGTATTTCCTGCCAGGATTTTTAGCGCAGACTGTAGTCTTCGGTTCGACGCAAACCAGCGTTGGTATTGCTGAAGATCTATCCAAAGGCTTGATTGATCGTTTCCGTTCATTACCGATGGCGAGACCGGCTTTCTTGACCGGCAGGGTAATTGCCGATGGAATTCGCTATGCTCTTTTAATAGTACTCATGATTGCCGTTGGCCTTGCGGCAGGTTTCAGATTTGAGAATGGTCTGTTACCGGCGATCGCCGCTATCGCGCTGGTTATCCTCTTCGGGATCGCTCTGACTTGGGTGGGCGTATTCATCGGAATATCGGTCAAGAATCAAGAAACAGCACAGGTCGCTGGCTTTGTATGGGTGTTTCCCCTTGTCTTTGCCAGTTCTCTCTATGTACCGATCGAGACAATGCCATCATGGTTGCAGGTCTTTGCCAAGATTAATCCCGTGACATCAATGGCAGGCACTTTAAGAGCACTATTCTTAGGCTCAAACCCAGCCACGGGTGGTGCCAGTTTAGCTAAATACTTGTGGCAAATCCTCGTTTGGGATGCCGGTATTATGCTGGTATTTATTCCCCTCTCTATCCGCCGCTATATAAGACTTGCAAAATAAGTAGGATATTAATAATGTCAAATATGTCAATTAGGTTATGCAGCAATCCTCCACCTAGAGGGATTCGAACCGACCGGTTACACTATTTTAAAAGTGACGTAAAAAGTTCTGTCTTTCGTACAATCCGCTCTACCAGCTTCAAAATTAAGGGTAGGGTCGTACAATAGACAGACGCTCCCTCTTTTTGTGTACACCTTTTATCATTTTTTTGTTCATGAACTTCGTACATCAGCGATTAGAATTCAACATTCTTGGTCTATTTATAAGTAACACTCACTCAAAATGTGACATTTATTTGCAGTGAGAAGAAGATCTTTTCACTCTTTATCCCATGTTGATATCCCGATGTTTGTGCAATGGTAATAAATTTAACTCTAGATTAAATCTATAAGGGCGTCTGGTGAAAACTGGACGCTCATTTCTTTTTGCTATGCTTTTAGACATTAGCCTTCAGCGACTGGATTCAAACTATTGATCGATAACTAGAATATTATTCGGCTTTATAAAAATCTTGACCGCAACCATAGCAATGGTATACCTTCATTCTTTGACCGCGATATACTTTTACTTTGCCTTTGGATATGAATCTCAGACTACCACAATTGTTACATCCTAAACCATCAGTGCGTTTGCTAGCTACTTTAGGTTTGGGCGCATTCAATATATCTTCCAAGCTAAAGTCAGGTAATTTCTTGGGTGCCTTTATGTGCTTTTTCTTTTGTTTCAATTTTCTATAACCCCGATAACATAAACTAGCAGCGACTGGATTTGAATCAGAGACCAAAAGTTTATGAGTGTCTTATTTAAATATACCATCTAACCGTTTTAACGTCAGGATCTACCATCCATTTCTTACAGACGCTCAATTCTGCGACCATTTAATTCTGTTGAGTTATTCTTGCATTTTAGGCGGTTTGAAAACGATTTAAATTTTCAATAGCAACGAATTCTGTTATAGGTTAATGGTCAATTGTAATAATGAGCTTTTCTCCTAAGATACTTGTTTATTAGAATTTTACGTAATATAATTTACGCATCTTACTTGTTAACACACATGTGACCTAGATAGTCTATTGATAATAAATTAATCGGAGGAAAAACATGCCTACAGTATTTGAGACCCTAACTGATGAATTTTACGCAGCTTTCTTTCAACCAGATCCAGATAGACGTAAAGAAGCAATTGAATCTTGGATTAAAGAAAGTACTCCGGTGATTCAATCGGCAGTAGAAAGTGATTTGAGAGCGTACATCGACGATGTACTAAAAGATACATGGACTCCTAAAGGTTGGAAAAGCCGAGCTGAAAAATTCAGTCGCCTTTATAATAAACTTCCTTTCATAGACACTTATAAACTTTACCTGGATGTCAAATTGCGTACACGTACTTCGCGAGATACAGACATAATAATTGGGACATTGACAACCGAAGTACGTGCCAAGACTAACGATACTATTGAAGCTGCAAAATGGGTTATCGCGAAAATGGAACCTCCTGCGCCCGTAGCCATTAGAGAAATAGACATACACGGTAATAATGTTGAACAGGCAATTCCAATTATTGAGAAGTTCCTGAACGAATGCTACCGTGATAATGTTCGCCGAGTAAGAATCATTCACGGTAAAGGTATCTTTGTTTTACAAAAAGCTATTCGAGAGTATTTGGGAAAGCACAAGATTGTAAAATCTGGATCCATATCTCCTGCAGATAAAGATCATGGTGGAGAGGGTGCCACTGAAGCCAACCTAATAGAATTTTCAATGAATGAATAAACTAATAGTAATTGAAATTTAGTATGGTTTCAATAATATGCCGATGTTTGTGCAATGGTAATATATTTAGCTTTTTAAACAATCAAAAAGTGAGCGTTAGAGTTTAATACGGTGCTCTCTTCATTTTTAAACATTATTTTGAATGCAAAAAACACATTTACAATTAGTTTTACCACGTGGTTCATTTCTTGACATACTATACGCGTCATCGTATACTCAAAAGCAATTTTCTGATGCGAGGTGTTTATCATGAGATATCATGAATTTACAAAAATATCGTTGGTCTTATTCATGTGCCTATTCATTATACCTTCCATTAATCTTGTTTCAGCGGCAGAAGTGAATCCCAGGGTAAACGGCAAGATCGCCTTCGCTAGTGACCGCGATGGCAACTACGAGATTTATGT
>CAYHBE010000191.1:0-4045 GCA_964354765.1 uncultured Dehalococcoidales bacterium
AAATTCAGTGCTTGCTCTCCGTTCTCCGCGATTACAACTTCGAATCCCGATAAGCCAAGCCAATCTCTAAGCGATTCTCTGACGATCGGTTCATCGTCGACAATAAGTACCGTCCGTGTATTTTGCTTTTGTTCAGTGTCTTTCTTTGCTACTGGTTTCTTAGGCAAGATTATCCTCCTTTCAAATCTCGCAAATCGATTGCCATCTTTCTACAAATCTCTAAAAATCCGCATAAAAATAGGTGGGTTATGAGAAGGTGCCCTCTCTATCCAGGGACAGGCACTCGATGATTCCCACCCTAATAATGAACACATGAGAGTACGGTATTGGGTTTCGGTTTCTTCCATACTTCAAGCTATTTAGTAGGACCGTTCTCTGCTTCAACTTTTTTTGCTACCGGTTGCTTAGCCCGCTCTTTCAAAACCGCGATAATGCCACCCGTATTCAAGTACCAGACGAACGCAACAGGAAGCAAAACAACCGGAACTGCTATCACCAGAGCTATAATAACCTGCCAAGACATATTCCTACCTCCATAGGTTTTTTGTGTTTACCGACTTTAATTAGTCTGAGATGTTCCCCATACCCCAACTTTTTTTGCTACGGAGCGGATACCTACCCCGTTTAAATACCAGACAAATAGAAAAGGAGGTAATATAATTGGCACAGCAAGAACGAGACCTGCTTCTAAACCCGCAATCACAATTCCACCACCTTCTTTTCAATATTTCCGGAATTCCTTTTGCTAACTAAATATTACATTCTAAGCACCAAGGCAAACTTCTGTCATTGGGCTTATTTTTTCATTATACAAACACCTATTATCGATACACCTATCTAGTGGTTTACACCTATTGACTTTTGTTGCTCTAGGTAATAACACTTACGCCTTAGCAAAAAGACAACAGACAAAGTACGGAGACGTAGAAAAAATGGAGATAGGATATGAAGCGATTATCGCGCGAAACAAAGCGCTCAAAGTGAGGATTGCTTTTTTAGTATTATGGGATTTTTATAAAGGAGTTTCTACAATGACCGTAGTCCCTTTATCAAGTTCGGAACTAATCCGAAGTTCACCATTCAATAGCTTAACTCTCTCCGCCATTCCAGCCAGCCCCAATTTCGCAGCTCCGGTTAAGTCACTCAGGCGTTCGGGTACCCGAAATCCTTTGCCATTATCTTTGACAGCCAGGATCATTTTCTTATCGATGAACTCAACTGCTATCCAGGCTCTTTGCGCACCAGAATGTTTTCTGACGTTGCTTAACGCCTCCTGGACTATGCGGAAAAGAAGCAATTCTTTCTCTGGCGGAAAACGCCGCTCTTTCCCTGTAATCTCAACTTCAACTGATATATTAAAGTGTTCCGTTAGATCTGATGCGAGCCATTCGAGGGCGGGGATTAAACCCAGATCATCAAGAACTGAAGGCCGTAAATCCTGGCTAAATCGTCTAACACCGTCAAGGATATCATCGACCCGTTCGGTAAGTTTTTCTAGCGGAGTCATGTCCTGCATCGGAGGCACTGGAGCCGACATGAGACGATCTAACTGCCTTGAAAGGACGATCAACTGCTGGGCGGTATCGTCATGAAGCTCGCGGGCGATGCGCTTACGTTCTTCTTCCTGGGCTCGGGTAATCTGCTGCACATAAAAACGCAGGTTTTCATCCATCCTCTTTTGCTCTGTGACATCGCGTGCAATATGTTGGAAAGCGTAGACCTTACCCTCGCGCATCAATATCGTTGTCGTCAGCATCAAACTAGCAACACTGCCATCTCGTTTAATTAGCTTCTGTTCGTAAGGTTGATTCATCGGCACTTTTAATCTCAACTTCTCTCCAACTTCTTTCGCTACTTTCAAACTCTCCTCGTCGAGAAAAGTTTTAACATTCATGTTAAGCAATTCTTCAATCCGGTATCCTACTAACTGAGCACTCGCTTCATTCGCAGTTAATACATTACCGTCAAGGTCATGCACCCAGATAGCGTCATGTGCCTTCTCAAATAACTCGCGGTAGTTCTGCTCTGACTGTCTGAGCTGCTCCGCCATGAATTGCTGCTCTCTGTAGAGGCGGTTATTCTCCAATGCCACCCCGATTTCATCGCCGATAGCCATTAGCATTTCGATTTCATCTTTTGCGAAATGTCTTTGCCCCCGTACACCCACTGCGAGGGTTCCAACAGCTTTACTGCGTAATTTTATCGGTACGATTAACTGGGCAGCGACCCGCTCTTTGGTGACCACCTCTCGCGTTAACCTTGGATCGTGCGCAGCGTCTTCCACTATTAGCGGTTCCCCGGTCAGTGCCACCCGTCCGTTCAATCCTTCACCGACACCTATCCCGCGAACACCATCTGCAAACTCTTCAGAAACCCCGTAGTGCGCTTTCAGATTCAACTCATCACCTGTCTTGGTAAGGGCGAAGACAAGCGCAATATCAAGATCCATTACTTCGACTATTTTTTCAAGGGCTTTGTCAAGCGCCTGCTGTAAATCCAGTATCCGGCTAAGGTTGTGAGAAATGCTGTTTAAAGCTGCTAGCCGGCTCTCTTCGAGAAGTAAGTTTTCCTGGGTAAGTTCGAGTTCTCGGATAGTCCGGCGGTGTCGATTTTGCTCTTTTTGGAGAGTATCAAACCAACCATTTACGAGTAGCCCGACAACCGCTATCCCGACAACTTCAAGAATTGCATCTATTTTGTCGGACGTAATAGCAACGGCACGCGGGATCATGATACCTATACTAATGGCTAGGCAAATCATACCCCCTTTAATGCCGAAGATAATGGCAGAATAAACGATTGGGATTAAAAAGAGAACTCGGTCGACCGTATGTCTCGTTAAACCAAGTTCTTGATACGGAATGAGACCGCCGATAGGCGCTGAATAGTGCAAAAGAGTTAAGATAATGAGGATAGCAAGCAGAATCCAAAAATGAAAATTAACGAACGTACGTAGAATGGGTCCATGGGGAGTATTTTTTATTTTTTCGTTAGATTTCAATATTTACACCTGAAATATAACGATATATTTTTTACAATTCACGAACGGTTTGGCTCAAGTTCAGTTCTATTACCTTCTTAAGAAATGAAACCATTTAATGTATCACGAAAGGTCTTCGACAGAAAACCAACCTTTTTTTAAGCCATAAAGTATTGCTTCAGTCCTTGATCCAACATCAAGTTTGTTAAAAATATTACCAAGGTGTGCCTGCACCGTACGGATACTCAAGAAAAGCTGTTCGGCGATATCACGATTACTCATTCCCTTTGCCGCCAGCTTTAAAACCTCTAATTCGCGTTCGCTGAGGACATTGGCGATTGGTTCGCTTTCCGGTTTATTACCAGAGATCGCGAAGCGGTTTAGTACTTTACGAGCAATCTTGGGAGTCAGTACTGACTCCCCTGCATTCACTGCGCGGACAGCGTCAATTAATTCGCGTCCTTTAATGTTTTTCAGGAGATATCCTGCAGCACCAGCTTCCAGCAGGGCTGATACGTACTGGTCATTGTCGTACGCTGTCAAAACCAGCACTGCTACTGAAGGCATCATCGCTTTGATTTGTTTGGTAGCTTCGATGCCATTAAGCTTCGGCATGTTAACATCCATGATGATGACGTTAGGTTTCACTCGAGGGGCAAGAGCTACGGCTTCTTCACCGTCACCTGCTTCGCCTACTACTTCCATGTCTTCCTCGTGTTGAATCAGCTCCCGGGTTCCTTCACGCACGACAACGTGGTCTTCGGCGAGCATAACTTTTATCTTTTCCATACCAATGCCCATTATAACACGTTTATCAATGTTTCAAAACAAGAAATCAGCAGGAGTATGCACGTATCATAGGTGCAAAAAGGGATTATGGTTAACCTCGTGATTTGAAGAGTTTCCCGATCTGCGCACCAATCTCATTCTCATATCCCCACCAGAAATGATCGGCACCTGCGACCACTTGAAAATCTTTGTTCGCAGTAAAATACCTCTTTACTCGCGAAAAGGATACCACTTCGTCTGAATCACCAATCAAAACGAGCTTCGGATTTGGATAAG
>CAYHBE010000192.1:0-4045 GCA_964354765.1 uncultured Dehalococcoidales bacterium
TCATCAGCCGCCTGCCGGACACCACCGGCATGAAGTCGGAGGTGATTAGCCAGAAGTCGCACCTTTACGGCCACCTTCACTCCGTGCGCAACTGCGGCATTCGGTTCATCTGGGTGGAGTCCCGCAAAGAGCTGGAGAACGCCATCAACGAACGCACGGCCATGATGCTGTTCATGGGCGACTTTGATCCGCGGGGCCAGATCAAAATCGCGGAATTCGCCGAACTCGGCAAGAAGCACGGCGTGCCGACGTTCAACGATGCCGCCGCGAACTTGCCTCCAGTCGAGAATCTCTCCAAATTCATCAAGATGGGCTACGACCTGGTGACCTTCTCGGGAGGCAAGGGCCTGTGTGGGCCGCAAAGCGCGGGCCTGCTGCTGGGGCGAAAAGACCTGATCCAGGCCGCCCGGCTCAATACCTGCCCGAACGATGATTGCATCGGCCGCGGCCACAAGGTGAACAAGGAAGAGCTGCTTGCCATGATGGTGGCCGTGGAAAGGTACCTGAAGCGGGACCACGAGGCCGACTGGCGCGAGTGGGAGAAGCGGGTCAAGCTGATCGCCGACTACGTCACTTCGATCAAAGGCGTCACCACGGAAGTCTGGATCCCCGACATCGCCAACCAGGTCCCACACCTGCGGGTTTCCTGGGATCAGAACGCGGTCAAGCTGACGGTCCGCCAAGCCGTCCAGAAGCTGCGCGAGGGCGAGCCGTCCATCGAGATAAGGACCTTCCCCGACTGCCTTGTCGCCGGCGTCTGGATGATGCAGCGCGGCGACGCCCAGGTCGTCGCCCGCCGTCTTCGCGAAATCCTCAAGGCCGCCTCGGCCTAGCTACTTTTCGGCGCAAGAATGCGATAGCGTGGCATTGACAGTTACGAGAGAACCGATGATAGCGCTCACCCGTCGTCAGGTGTTGATTACCGCAACCGAGGTTGCCGCTGCCGCATCAGTCGGCTCAGCAAACCCAGCCAAGACAAGAGTTGGCTTGGTCCCTTCCACACACCCGACACTCACGCGGCCATCCTCACTCGAGGAACCGCTCGACTACCCTCGCGTCCGCGAGATGGTCTGGAAGGCCATCGAGTATGGGCGTCCGCGTGCTGGCAGTCTGCACGCAAAGATCCGCTCGCGCTCTTGGGTTGTGATCAAACCCAACATTGTGTTCCTGCGGCCACAGTCGGGTTACGCCCCTGGCGACATAACAGACATGCGGGTCACGCAGGCAGTACTCGAATATGTGGCTCGCAATTCCCGGGCCGGTCGTATCACCATCGCTGAGGGCGGGAGCTACCGGGGCCTGAAGGATGCCGGAACGGGGGCTGTGGTACAGCAGAACGGTGCAAGGGTGGATGCGACCAGCTTCGATTGGGGCGATCAGGAGTTCCCGGGATGGGGCAGTTCTCTCGGGGGCATGCTCGAGCGGTTCAGCGCCGAGTTTCCGGATAAGCGCTTTGACTATGTCGATCTGGGATACGATGCGGTGCGGGGCGCCTCGGGCAAGCCGCAGCGTATCGAAGTCCCGCGGAGCACGCGCGGGGTGGGTGGTTTCGGCGAGCGCACGGACTACTTCATCACGAACACAATCCGCAACTGCGACTTCCTAGTAAACGTTCCGGTGCTGAAAATCCATACCGGCACCGCGATTACTTGCTGTCTTAAGAATTATGTCGGAGCGGCGCCGCGCGAGGCATATGCCGCTCCGGGGAGATGGACCAACGCGGGTCTCCATCAGCAACACTCCCTTGAAGGCCGGCAGGATTCGTTCATCTGCGACCTGGCCTCGTTTCATCCGCCAGACTACAACGTGTTAGACGGCATCCGAGGCCTGCAATACAACGCGCACAACAACGGCCGGCCGGACCAGACGGTGCGCAGTAATCTAATACTGGCGGGCGAGGACCCGGTGGCCATCGATGCGGTGGCGGCGTACCTTACGGGCTTCAATCCATGGGACCTGGATTACCTGCACATGGCCGCTCAACGGGACATGGGTACTTTCGAAATGCATAAGATCGAGGTTATCGGTGTCGAGCCGGATCGCCACCGCCGAACCTGGGGCAAACCCGACCGGGGAGAAGAAATGTGGCATGGGCGGTGTAACCGGGAATGGCGGGTGACTTCAGATGCAAGCACCCCGCTACCGAGCTGGAAGCGATACACGAACCGCACCGATACGTTGAACCTGACGAGGTGGGCCGGCAATGCGGCTAAACCGGAGACGACTTATGGCGCAGCGGTGCGGGTCATTGCCGAAGGCAGCCGCAAGGCTCATCTCTGGCTGGGAGTCCGAGGACGGATTACGGCCAACCTGAACGGGCAGAACGTACTGCAAGTCGAAAACCTCACGCGCTACCGTGTCGGCCAGTTCCGTCAACGCGTAGAACTACGGTCGGGCGAAAACCTGCTTGTGTTCGAAGTGCGGCCACGGAACGAAGAGGCCCAACTGAGTGTTCTGCTCGTCGGGCCCCGCAACGACGGCGACACGGTCGACGGCATTCGCTGGGTAGCCTGACTCCTGCAACCGATGTGGTTACTGCAAGTTCGGACCGCCTAGGGTTTACATGGAAGTCTGGTCGCGGCAGCAACGCATATCCGTTTCAGCAGAAGCAGGAATCCACTCGCCCATGAAGCTCGTTTCGCGAGAACCTCTCGTTTGCACCGGGCGCGGTGCCGGTCAAACCGACACCGGACCCTGCTCGGGGAACCGGCGCAAGCGAGTCATCCACGAGTACTCTTCACCAATTGCCCGCGCAACAATCAGGCATCGAGGGCATCTACCCAGGAGTTTTCTCAGAATTTCTGACACCCGTGTCGTTGACCCCTTTGTACCCAGCGCATTGACGTTCGAGGATGTGGCCAGCGTGGAATGCAGCTCAACCGTCAGCAAGAATCCCCGTGCATTGAATGGAGGCTGCGTCGCGGTGCTCGTGGGGAAAGCGAAACAAGTTCGTGCTGGCGCGTTTTCAACAGGGTACCGTCGCTACCCTCAATTCGGCCGACTGCAGCCCAGTGCCGCACTCAAGAAGAGCCGGTGCGAGCTGGGTGAGACGCGGTTGGGCCCGGAAGAAATGGGGAAACCCTCCAACATTTACCCCTTGACTCGTTCGGTACGAGGTGATACAATTCCAGTTCTCGAACTGAAATGTCACCTTGGCCCTGAGGCGGGCGCGGGCGATGTCTCGGGCATACAGTTGAACAGGACGGAGGTGCATACACATGCGCAGCGTTTTGAGGGTCTTGCTCTCTTTTTTACTGCTCGCCAGCGCAACCGGCTTCGGGCAATCCACCTACGGAAGCATCGTTGGGGTCATTACCGACTCCACAGGTGCCGTCATCGTCGGGGGCACCGTCACGGTGACCAACACCGAAACCAACATCGCCAAAGTCGTGAATACCAGCGGCAATGGAGGTTACGAGGCTACGCACCTGTTGCCGGGCATATACCGGGTGCGGACGGAATTCCAGGGCTTCAAGTCTGCGGTGCGGCAAGGGATCGTGGTGGAAAGCCGTGCCGTGGTGCGCATCGACTTTGAATTGGAGGTTGGCAGCGCGCGGACGGAGGTCCAGGTGACTGCCTCCACGCCGGTGATCGAGACGGAAACAGCCCAAATCGCGAATACCCGGACGGCCCGGCAACTCCGGGACCTGCCGTCGCTGACCAAAGAAGAGACCTTTACATATCTGTTCACCCTGCCCGGCGCCCAGCAGGTTACCTCAAGCCAGTATTCTTTCAACGGCAGCCGCGCCGTCCAGAACGATTTTCTGATCGACGGTATCGCCGCCCCGCGCGGTGGGGGCGCCCCCATTACCGGCATTCATAACACGCTGGCGATGGTTTCGGAACTGCGGCTGCAAAGCGCCAACAACAGTGCCGAGGCCCAGGCGCTCGGGGTGGTTTCTATTGTTACCAGGGCGGGAACCAATCAACTGCGTGGCACACTGCTATACGAGCACGAGAACTCGGCCCTGAACGCCCGGAACTTCTTTAGTCCGACGAAGGTCAGCACCAAGACCCATACCTTCAGCGCGGTCCTGGGCGGCCC
>CAYHBE010000193.1:0-4033 GCA_964354765.1 uncultured Dehalococcoidales bacterium
AGGCAGCAAGACCGAAGAAATTTTATCTAAGGGTTTAACTCTGGAGTTATACCAGGATTTTAAATACCACTGTTTCGCAGAGGTAGCGCGGCAAACTAATCTGCCTCAAATAGCAGAAATGTTCGAGGCTATCGCCGGTAATGAGCGTGAACACGCCCGGCGCGAATTCGAGTTTCTCGGCGGTGCAGGGGACGTGTCAGAAAATCTTCAGCACGCCGCTTACAGTGAACATGAGCTGGTAGCTAATTTTTATCCAAAAGCAGCCGAAACGGCGGATGCCGAAGGTTTCAAAGAAATTGCTGAATTTTTCCGTCGGGTTATTCCCGTGGAGAAAAGGCACGAAGACAATTTCATAGAATTGCAGGAGGGGTTGGGAAAAGGGGCTGAGTTCGAAGGGAGAACGGTAGGACATTCAGCCGTCGAAATGGCGCAGTTGATGCTTCCCGCCCAGGCTAATCCCGCAGGCTTCGTTCACGGCGGCGAACTCATGAAGCTGATGGATAACGCCGCCGGTGTGGTCGCCGCCCGCCATGCCCATTCAAACGTCGTCACTGCCCGCGTCGAAGATATAGTTTTTCACACCCCGGTGCGTGTTGGCAGCCTGGTTGTCGTACACGCCAGGCTTGTATTCACCAGCCGCTCATCGATGCGGATCCGAGTCGAGGTAGAGGTCGAGAGTATCGCCCAGGAACGTCGGTTGCCGGCATTAACCGCCGATTTTGTGATGGTGGCTTTGGATAGAGAAGGTAAACCGGCTGCGATCCCGCAGCTTATCCTGTTGACCGAGGGAGAAGAAAAACTCCACGCTGGAGCTAAGGAAAGGTACGAGAAAAGGAAGAGGTAATCCTTCCTCTCTGTCGATGGAGAGGGTGAGGTGTCTACTTCTCTTTCTTGAAAATCCTCTTCCACCAGGGTTTTTCCATTTTCAAGCCCTTAATTGTAAATATGTTCTCGCATTTGCCGCAGCGCCAGACTTTAAATTTTTCGTTGTAGTAGGTCTTATCACTGCCGCACTTCGGGCACGTCGTACGGATTTCGCGGGCGGTCTTTTTATCCATCCGCTTCCAGTTATCTTCGTACCAAGTAGGCCGCGGCGGCATTTGTTACTCCTTGAAACCAATCCAGGTAGTCAAATCTTCCATCGGCACGCGACCGCTTTTAAACTGGTTTACGGGATTTGCCATGTCAGGATAACCAATTGCAATCGCTATTGCCATTATTACTGAATCGGGGATATTGAACATCTCCCTTATCGCGTTTGGATAGCTTACACCCTGTGCCTGGATGCACGTACCCAATCCGTGTTCCACTGCCGCCAGGCACAAAGTCTGGGTAACCAGACCGAGATCGAATACATGAGCATCTCCAAGCGATTTTTCTATGGTGATAATAATCGCGGCAGGAGCTCCAAAGAAACTGAAACCGCGCCGCATGAATTCGGCACGCTGCTCCGCATCATCTCTACGGTAGATTGTGTTGCGGGATTGTAGGTTCCTCATGCGTTCGAGATATTTTTCAGGCACCTGCGCCCTCCCCACTCCCTTTCTTAATTCCCAGTTCCCCATTTCCCCGGCTTTCGACTTCTCGATCATCGCCGCCGATAGTTTTTTCAATGGCTCGCCGGTGATAACCAGGAACTCCCACGGCTGCAGGTTTGCCGCCGAAGGTGATAGCGTCGCTGTTTTTAAGACATCCTCCAGGACTGCTTTCGGGATTGGGTCCTGTTTAAACGCTCGGATACTTTTTCGTGTTTTGATTGCTTCGATTAGTTCCATATTATTCCTTTCCTATTGTCTTTTTACTTCATTCCCTCTTCTGCCATCGCCTTTTCAAATTTTGGATCAAGACGTGCACATTCTCTTGCCAACCGGTCATGTTTCGTCCTGACAATTTTTTCCTGGGCAGCTTCACCGATTTTAAGGCTGCAGTTTTTTCATAAAAGCTGTATTTAAATTCATCTTAATCCAATGTTATCTCATACGGGTAAATTCTTCCACTTGTCGTGAAACTCAAGCCCCAAATTACCCAGCCCACTGGATCTGATGTCATGTGCATTTCATGTTTTTATCTCCATGCCAGATATCCGGCCTTCTTGGTAGTTAATCAATGTATTATTCAGGGGATTGTTGATTAATTTCTAGTGGTATTTAACTTTTGACCTTTAACTTCTGACTTTTGACTTATTTCGGCACGTGCAGCTCAATAATGTCCCCTTCTTGCAGGATGTGGTCGCGGCTGACCATGACGCCGTCGTGCTTCCCCGAACCCCAGACTCGCGCAAACTTCAGGCGTGCCAGCAGGTCTTTGTGTATACTGAGGGCGGCGTCTCCTAAGGTTGAACCTCGTGGCAGCACTACCGGCTCTGTCATATCGGCCCTGCCGCCCGGTCGTTTCGTGTAAACCCGGATAACATCAAGCAACTGATATACAGCTACTTTCATTTCTTCGATACCGGTGCCCTCTTTTGCCGAGATGCCAATTACAGGAAAGCGGTCGCCGTACATCTCTTTCAAGTCTTTCAGGTTTTTAACTTCATTATCCTGGTCCAACTTGTTGCCAACAATAATCGATTTCTTGTAGACAAGCTCGCGTCCATCTTCTGTTTCAATTTTTTGAGGGTCAAGTGTAATTCTCATCCCGGCTAACAAAGATATAATCGTTTCCATTTGCTCCAGAGGATCAATACTTAAGTCCACGATAATGAGCAGCACGTCGGCTCGCTTTAAAAGCGGTGTGAACCAGAAAACTGATGTACTGACAACGAGCGGGGGCGTATCGATAAGTTGTATCTGGACATTTTCAAATTCCATCATCCCGGGCATGGGAGCTGTGGTGGTGAATGGATACTCGGCGACTGTTGGTGCGGCTTTAGTGATCTTAGCTACCAACTGCGATTTACCCGAATTCGGCAGCCCGATGATTGCTACCTGTGCAGCGCCTTCTTTCGGAATGGTTGTGGCGGGGCGGGTTCCGCCCGTCTTTTTGACGGATATTTCTGAAAGCCTGGCGATTTTCCGCCTGAGGTCGGCGCGGAGATGGTCCGTGCCCTTGTGCTTGGGCATAATCGCCATCATTTCCTCGAGGAGTTCTATTTTCTCCTCGGGGGTCTTAGCTTCCCGGAACCTTCTTTCGGCTTCGTAATACTGCGGTGGTAGATTAGCCGGCATAATTTACCCCAGGCTCTCTTTTATTATCTCAGCGCTGGTGCGCGAAATCCCTTCCACCTTCGTCAGTTCGTCTATTGTTGCATCTTTAATTGCCTGTAACGTACCGAATTGACGCAGTAATGCTCGTTTACGTTTCGGTCCGATCCCCGGGATTGTGTCGAGAGTTGAAATAAAACTATTTCTCCGGCGTACTCTTGTATGATAAGCCAGTGCAAACCGGTGTGCCTCGTCACGGAGACGCTGGAGCAATTGTAATCCAGGTGAATTTCGCGGCAGGACGATGGCAGTCTTACGGTTGGGGACGAAGATCTCTTCATGCTGTTTCGCCAGACTGGCGATGGGAACCGAGCTTGCTCCTGCCGATTTTAAAGCTTTACGCGCGGCGTTGAGCTGGCCTTTGCCGCCGTCTATCAATATGAGGTCGGGAATATTTTCCCACCCGTCAGAAGAGGGCTTCTCAGAAGCTGCAAACCTTTTAAAACGCCTTTTCAAGACTTCCTGCAGCATCGCGTAGTCATCGGCGCCTGGTACAGTTTTGATGCGGAACCGACGGTAATGGGAAGGCTTTGGTTTGCCATTTTCGAAGACAACCATGCTGCCCACTGCTTCTTTACCCTGGATGTTGGAGATGTCGTACCCTTCAAGCCTGTTTGGAATCTCGGGTAGAGCAAGTGTTTTTTGCATCTCCTGCAGCGCTTCCTGCAGTACTGACGGCTGTTCAAAATGCCTGATTTTTTCCTGCTGGAGTCCCTGCTCAGCGTTTTTTGCGACGATATCGATGAGTGCTTTCTTTTTACCCTTTTGAGGCACGGTAATATTGATCGAACCGTTACGCTTCTGCTGCAGCCATTCACTAATTGCGGTTT
>CAYHBE010000194.1:0-3506 GCA_964354765.1 uncultured Dehalococcoidales bacterium
CATTACCGCGGGCACAATTCGGTATTGGCGTCAATACGGGACTAGCTGTCGCCGGTAATGTGGGTTCTTCGGGGCGTTCCGAATATACCGTTATTGGCGATGCTGTGAATCTGGCGTCGCGTATTTGCAGCGCCACTCCTGGCGGCGAAGTCTGGCTTGGTCCCGAAACTTTCCGTCAGGCAAAGGAAAAAATTGAAGTAAATGCCCTGGAACCACAGGAATTTAAAGGTAAATCAGAACGGGTAGTTGTATACAAACTAACCGGGATTAAATAGAAGCCAGCCATGCCATCCTTGCATTCAACATTTCTTGACGGAGTAGCCCCTTGTTATCTATAGTAAATTTACAGGGAATTGTTGAATGACATTAGTTAAGCCCGAAAACTATCAAGACGAATCCGAATTTGTATATTATTGCGACAACTGCGGTACATCGAGTCGGTTCAGCGATTACTGGTGGCCTGGATGCTGCCACTGGGAAGAGACCAACTACACACTCTGTAATGATTGCCTCCGCATCCTGGAACAACGACATACCACGGGAATACGTTCGCAGTAATCATTCACAACTCATCATGTAATTTAACCTTATTCTAATAAAGTACACCCATGACCTTCATCGGTACTTTCATAGTCATCTCCTAGATTCTGTTGTGTTAGCCATAAATACGTGAATCACTTCGCAACGTGTTGGACGAATCCTTTTTTCTTTTTAATCGTTGTATAACTTGGGGTGCACTAGCGTATTAATCGTTAAGATAAGTTAGCATTATACAACATACATAAAAATTTTCTGGTGTCTTTTTCAAGGCGGCAGTATACTTTGAAGTACAAAGAGAATTGTAAAGCGTGGGAGGTTGCTATGGCGTGGAAACTGATCAATTCGATTTTTTCTTTATTTGTAGTTGGGATTCTAATAGGATGCGGCGGGACGACAAATCCCATTACTTACTCTCCAACTGAATTGAAGTATCTCTTGATAGATAAATTTGGTGAGCCCTTCTATTGTGACCCATACCAGTATCCTATAGCGCGTGAAGGTAAGGAAGAACAAGATGCCCTGGCGCAGTTCGCCTCGATCAGGAGCAACCAGGAAGAATTTTCGGCTATTCTTAAAAGATTAAACATCACAGAAAAAGCCGATTATATTACTGCAGAAAAGATAATTATCTTCAGAGAACACAATAAGCTCAACTTTGCCATAACTCTGACTGCTTCCGGTGACATATATAATTTCGAACTAAGGGAGGGAGAAAACCAAGGTGAGCGCATCGAGGGAACAATTACTACGGCAGGGAAAATAGCAGTAACAAAGAGAGAAACGAGTATCAATACCTGCCCGATTTGCCTCTCAGTTGGAACGTTAGTTGATACGCCAAATGGCCTCATTCCAGTCGAGCAACTATATGTCGGTATGCCCATCTGGACGACCGATGAAGTTGGCAACCGCATAATCAGTTCGGTGATCGATACGACAAAGACACAAGTGCCTATGCCATTTCTATTAACCAGGATAACGCTGGAAGACGGACGCTCAGTTGCTGCATCACCGGGGCATCCAGCAGCCGATGGACGAGTGCTTGCTTATTATCGTGTTGGGGATGTTCTGGATGGTGCAAGGATAGTTTCAGTAGAGTCGATTACTTATGCCGATAGCGCAACTTATGACATTTTACCATCCGGACCGACTGGCTTGTACTGGGCAAATGGGATTTTACTTGGGAGCACGCTAGGTAAGTAAACTATTGAAGAACGCTTTATCCAGGTCTTATGCACGAAGTTTGACTTGCTTGAACGTGAGAAGCTTTTGGTTAGTCAGTCCTTATATCTCCATCTCTAATTAGCACATAGACACGCTGCGAAACCTAATAGTGACTTCGCATCATTCATTTTTAAATATGCTATCTCTCCATTAAGCGGTTCTGCAGATCATGTTCTCTAGCTGTGCGCCGCTTCGCGAGATTCTTGGCGTAAAGGAAATACTCTTCAATGTGCGGGTATTTTCTTAACTCGTCGATACTTTAACCAGAAAAGAGGCTACACTTCGGAGAATACCGTTAAAATTAGCTTTCGGTTTCGATTCCAGGGTAAGGTCGAACGCCAGCACGATTTTAGAATCAAAATCCAACCAGCGCTGGCGTCCCTGGGGCGATTCGAACGCCCGACCAACTGCTTAGAAGGCAGCCGCTCTGTCCGACTGAGCTACAGGGACATGCTGAGTTACACGTAAATTCTACGATAAAACATTTACCAAAACAAGTCGAAATGTTTTAGTAGAAGGTACTACCAGCGCCACATACCGATTATTGCACCGATACACAGAGCTAAACCCGCTATAATTGCTCCCGTCCAGCCAAGCAGCGAAAGGCAGGTAACAATCACCCCAGCGATAATTACCCCCATTAATATCGAGAAAAAGGCGCGTTTAAAAGAAAATCCCAGGATTGTCGCCGCAATTGCACCCGTCCAGGCGCCGGTGAAGGGGAGCGGAATACCGACGAAAACCGCCAGCCCGATATGCTCGTACTTCTGAATCATCCCAGATCTCTGCCAGGTGCGATCGAATATCCAGTCGACGAATCTACGTGTGAACCTCATCTTTTTCAATACCCTGATTGCGCCGTTGAGAAATAGAAGTATGAAAGGGATAGGGAGCATGTTGCCGATTATAGCGAGTAACAGAGCGTAGTACCAGGGGAAGCCGAACACATTATTTGCTACCGGAATCGCAGCTCGGAGTTCGAAGATCGGTAGCGAGGAAATTAGCAATACAATGAGCTCGTGAGCAATTTTTAAACCGAGGATTTCTTCTAGTGACATTTAGGTTGAGTGTACCAGATGAAATAAATACCGTCAATAAATATAGCTAAGTCGATACTGGGTCAAGGATACGCGTGGATTCTATTTGGATTATACTATTAAAGTGTATCACGCTCGCCGTGTTGACAATCGAGCGTGGTGATTGTTACGATTAGGTCAATCGACATCATGGCTAAAATACTGGATAGCATCGAAAATCCGGGCGATCTGAAGCAGCTAACAATGACCGAGCTCGATCTTCTGGCTTCAGAGATCAGGGATGAGCTTGTTTCTGTTGTTTCAACCAACGGCGGTCATCTTGCTCCTAACCTTGGCGTCGTCGAACTGACCATTGCACTGCACCGCGTATTTGAAAGCCCGCGAGATAAAATTATCTGGGATGTTGGGCATCAAGCCTACGCACATAAACTACTCACCGGGCGGCGTAAAGAGTTTTCCACGTTACGGCAATTTGGCGGTCTTTCTGGATTCACTTCACGAGCAGAAAGTGTACACGACCCCTTTGGCGCCGGTCATGCAAGCACCTCAATATCTGCCGCTTTAGGAATGGCAGTTGCCCGTGATCTCGCTGGCGATGATTATGAAGTGATCGCGGTGATTGGCGACGGCGCGATTACAGGTGGGATGGCTCTAGAAGGTCTGAATCAGGCTGGTCACATCGGCACCCACTTGATCGTGGTTTTAAAT
>CAYHBE010000194.1:3516-4027 GCA_964354765.1 uncultured Dehalococcoidales bacterium
TAAATGATAATGATATGTCTATATCGCCAACAGTCGGCGCTCTTGCCCGACTGCTGGATAAGATACGTTTCGATCACCGCTTTCTCATTGGAAAGCAAAAAAGCGAGCGCGTGGTTACGCGGTTGCCTTTAGGGAAAAAAGTCTGGAGAGCTGCGCTCATTGTAGAATCGAAAATAAAAGATGTTATTAAGCCTACTACTTTGTGGGAAGACCTCGGATTCTCCTACATGGGACCGGTTGACGGTCATAATATCGCGCGTATGGAAAGCGCTTTCAGACACGCCCGCGCCTACCGTTCCAAACCGATACTTGTGCACGTCGTGACTACCAAAGGAAAAGGATATCCTGCTGCGGAAGGTGATGCTGTTTATTTTCACGGGATACCAGCCAAAAGCAGTGGTAAAAAAGCTGTCCCCACTTACAGCGACGTCTTTGCGAGAACTACTCTTAAGCTCGCGCGTGAAAATCCTAAGATCGTTGTAATCACGCCTGCTATGCCTGAAGGTAATTC
>CAYHBE010000195.1:0-4008 GCA_964354765.1 uncultured Dehalococcoidales bacterium
ATTCCTTCTTCATCCCCCGGTAAAAAAATATTGCGGCTATCAAACCGAAAATAGCTCCGATAGGAGCAAGCCACCACAGAAGTGGTATGGTTTCCCCGCCCGATTCCATCGCTTGAGCTTGTGGCCGCGCCGCCGCCGAGCCGCCCAGCAGACAGAAACCCAGTACCATGACCACAAACAACCCTATTCCCATCCAGAAGAACAGTTTGCGTTTTCCTTTAATAGAAGGCCTCACTGAATCTTTTCCTCCATTATTTCTCGTATTCCTTGAGTTTGTCTTCCAGCTCTTTTTGCTGAATTGTAAGTGTAAGGTCACTTCGGGTCCGTTCCAAAACGCCGCGTACCATGTCAGTATTGCGGCGTAGACCATGGGTGATGGCATCCGGAAAATCCATGGTAACCAGAATATTATAAATATCATCCATTGCGGACAATAGTTCTTCCCCGCGTGAAAGGTCCCCTTTTCTCATGCTGTCTAACATATAACGTCGTAACTCGCCTACAGCCTCTGCAAGACCATGTAAATATGATGCAGGTTCCACTCGAAGTTCTTCCGGGGATGGCGGTTGATTACCTTGAACCAGTGCCAGTGTAATACATCCCTCAGCGTATTCTTTCTGTGCGTCTATCATGAATCCGGCTCTTATTAATTCTCCGCCATTAGAAATTGCTGCCTCAGCTTCATCCAATAACCGTCTTGCTTGTCCAAGTAAATTGCGTGCCTCTGTCATTTCCTGCCGGTGAAGAGCCCGAATCGCTGTGCTACTGTAGCGAATCACCTCGCGGCAAAGCGGCAGCACTCTTTCCCGGGCTGCATCTTGAGATGTGAATAGAGCCCTTATCCGGTCAGCAATCGCGTCTAAATTTTCTGTTAGTCTCGTCATTTCACAGCCTCAAATTTCCTGATTAGTTCTTTAACCACTTTTTCAGGTGATGCTGCACCCATTACGGCACTGATAACTGCCGCTGCATCTGCGCCCGCTAGTTTTACATCAGCAATGTTTGTCTTGTTGATACCGCCAATTGCCACAACTGGAACCGCCACAGCTTGTTTGATTTTACTTATAGCTTTAAGTCCGATAATCCCCGTGTCCTTCGATGAAGTAGGGAATATCGCACCTACCGCCACATAGTCGGCGCCGTTTGCAACAGCCTCTTTCGCCTGCGTCACCGTATCAGTCGAACAACCGATAAATATGTCTATCGGCACCAGTTTACGAGCAACCGACACAGGTAGGTCAGTTTGCCCGAGGTGTATCCCATCTGCATGTACTGCCATGGCGATATCGATATAATCATTAATAATATACAAAACATTTTTTTCAGAGCAAAGTCCTTTTAAATCACGGGCGATCGGCAGTAATTTCCCATGATCGAGCATCTTGTCCCTGAGCTGGATTACGGACGCTCCTCCATTTATTGCCTGCAGCGCTACCTCAAGATGACTTCTTCCATTTAGCGCCTGAATATCGATAATAACATAAATTCCGTGTAATCGATTTGTCTTATCCTGGCGCAGCAATTTTCCGGCCAATTCTTTTTCGATGGTATATAAATTAAAACGAGCTTGCTCCAGTTTGTTGGAATTCAGGTGAGTTGAAAAACTGCTGATTTTTGAGAATTCCTCAAGAGTACGCAAGGCTTCCTGGACTCGTCTTGAATTATCTACTATCGATGATAATAAATCACGTTTGTTTTCTTTTTCTGCTGCGATATTCATCCCCAATCCTACGTCACCCGCTGCATCGCGAAATTCTAGTAATTGCTTCTGGAACTGCCAGTCGCTGACCAACAGGTTATGGCGCATCAACTTCAACCGCTTTGTCAGAGCAGGATCATTGAGGAGAAATCTAGCAACGTCCTCAAGATAACGAAGCCCTTCAGCAGCACGGTTGAGACTGGCGTCAACAAGTCTAAAATTCTGGGGTGTTAATGCTTCTGGTGAAGCCATTTTAGTCAACAGAGCCAATTTTAACATTTCGAGGTTAGCTGCACAAGTTTTATCTTATGCAACCTTATGATAAACGTGTGCCTATTCAGGCATCTTCAATTGCATTTTCTATGATTTCAATACGCTCGGCTTGTCCCAAGGTATTCAGTTCGATACAGACGACATCGATTCGCCACGAAGACGGTAAATTATCATGGGTATCGCGATATTTATTAGCGGCGGCTTGGAGATGTTCCATTTTCTTTGTCGTAATTGATTCTTCCGGCGTGCCGAATAAACGACTTCTTTTAGTGCGCACTTCAAAAAAAACAAGGAAATCATCTTTGATGGCTATTATGTCAATTTCTCCCTCGCGGGTGCGGTAATTTTTTTCAACCACTGAGTAACCACGTTCAATAAGAAAATGGTTGGCAAGTTCTTCACCAAGGATTCCGGTGCTTTTCCGGGTCATCTATTCATCTCCGCAAACATCTCGAACAGGTCGAAATGAACGGCGGTGGATCGGTGAAGCTCCGAGACGTTTCAAACATTCCAGATGTTTTTCCGTTGAATATCCTTTATGGTCTGAAAAATAATATCCTGGATACATCGTATCGAGGTCAACCATCAACCGATCGCGCGTGACCTTGGCGACTATCGAAGCAGCCGCAATTGAAAAGCACAGGCTGTCGCCATCGAGCACTCCCTTTTGAGGTAATTTAACTTCAGGGAGGCGAAAGTAGTCTATCAGAAGATAATCCGGCGCAGGATTAAGCTGCTTCACGGCAGCCTGCATTGCGAGACGGGTTGCTTTTGCGATACCAACCATGTCGATAGTGCCCGCATCGATAACACCGACGCCAACCGTGATTGCATCCCGATTCAAGTACTCAAAAAGAAATTCACGGCGTAGAGCGGTCAGAGCTTTACTATCGGCTATCATCTTGAACCATTTTTTATTCTTTTGTTCCTGGGAGAGAATGACAGCTGCCGCTACCACCGGTCCAGCCAGCGGTCCTCTTCCGGCTTCGTCAACACCGGCAATAAACTGGTAGCCTCGTTTCCACTGTGCTTGCTCTTCATTCAAGGTAGGCGTATTCAAAAATAATCCTTTCGAATACTATTTAAACAATAGCTGGTTGACTCTCTGCCAGATAATCTGCGAAATTGATTGTTTGCTCATAGTGCCGTCGATTACAATAAACCGGGCAGGCTCTTTCCGCGCTAAAGTAAGGTAACCCCGCCGCACGCGCTCGTGGAAAGCAACCTCCTCACTTTGAAACCTGTCAGTATCGTTGCTTCGCTTACGCTCCAATCCTTCACTTACCGGAACATCAAGAAGTATGGTTAAATCTGGTTTCAATCCACCAGTCGCAATTTCATTTGCGCCTCGTACTATTTCCTGTTTCAATCTCCGCCCGTAGCCTTGGTAAGCGAGAGTAGAATCCGTATAACGGTCGCAGATGACAACAGTGCCGCTGTCTAAACGAGGGCGGATTACATTGCTCACAAGTTGAGCGCGTGCTGCATTAAAAAGTAATAATTCGGTTATTGGCGAAATCGAGCCTGAACGGCAGCTTTTAACTAGCCGGCTGAGTTTCTCACCAAGTGGCGTTGAGCCAGGCTCATGAACGATTAGCGTCGAGATAGCCAACTTGTTTAATCGACGATACAAAATCCTCGACTGCACGCTCTTACCACTTCCCTCACCGCCCTCAAAAGTAACAAACAATGATTTCGAGCCTGAATTCTTCATCAATACCGCCAGTTTAACACGTGAATTTATTTTGGAGCAATAAGTATTAATTCTTTGCCAATTTTTTCAAGCAGGACGTATCATTAAGACGGTTGAGTATCGCTCCTCGAGGTGTGATGTCTATGGTACTAATTGAAGCAGTATCTATACGTATCTGCCACCAGTGCTCCATATCGATTCCCAGAAAATGACATACCAGCGCTTTTAATGGACCGTTATGCGATACTACCAGGACCGTGTCCGAAGATTTTTGTATTTTAAGCCTCTCCAGAAAACTTATCGTCCTGTCCGAAAAATCTTTAAAAGTATCGCCCCCGGCAAA
>CAYHBE010000196.1:0-3996 GCA_964354765.1 uncultured Dehalococcoidales bacterium
CGTCCATTACGGAACCAAAGCTCGACCGGGTGCTCACGGATATAACCGTGCCCACCCAATACCTGGACAGCGCGGTCGGTAACTACCATTACCATATTATCAGCGTAATTTTTCAGGAGGCTGGCTTCCTTGGTAGCATCTTTTTTCTTATCCAGCAGCCAGGCAGCTTCCCATGCCATTAATCGTGTGGCATCGATTTCGATTGCCATTTCCGCCAGCATGAAAGCAATTGCCTGTCTCGAAGCTATTGGCTCTCCGAAAGCGATGCGGGTTTTCGCGTAATCGCGCGCGTACTCGAATGCAGCCTTCGCCACACCGACCGCCATCGCTGAAAGCGCAACCCGGGAGCTATTCATCAGAACACTGAAGTCACAACCTTTATCTCCACCCAACTTATTTTCTTTTGGAATCTTGCAGTTCTCAAACGTCACTTCGAAAGTAGGAAGGGCTTTAATACCCATGTTCTTTTCCCGCTCACCTAGCTTTAAACCTGCCGTGCCCTTTTCCACTATGAACGCCTGGGTTTTGCCCCCTTCATTAGCGTAGATCATAAGAGATGAAGCATTATCTGCCATGGGTACAAAACATTTACTGCCTTTAAGAATATAGCTGCCGTTTTTGCGCTCAGCCGTCGTCATCAACTCGGCAGCATCAAAATTGAAACGCGGTTCCATTAAGGCCGCCGCGGCTGCATGATATTTGTTACCACAGAAACCTGGAAGGTATTTTGCTTTTTGTTCTTCAGTCCCATTGAGCAATAATGGGACTACGAATAACGAGGGAGCAAGAACTGCCATTGCCATCGAAAGGTCACCCCAGGCAAGTTCCTCAGCAAGCAGCGAGGCGGTTACCGCTGAATGTTCCTCGCCGGCGCCTCCGTACTTTTCTGGAATAGCGCTCGAGATAAAGCCCATCCCCCAGGCTTTGTCGATTATCTGAACTGGGATTTCGCCGTTTTCATCGCAGTGCCGGTAGATTTTACGCATTTCATCCGTGGCGAACTGTTTAACCATGGTAATGATCATCTGCTGGTCTTCGCTCGGGCTAAACGATATCATAACACCCTCCTTTTTACATGAATAATTACTGTCCCTGAATAGGTCGCAAACGACCATTAGAAGTATAAACCCAGAGTATTTTCAAATCAATAGGTGTTTAGGCGCAAATAAGCTACCTTTTGAAGCCTAGCAGATTAGTGCTCAACGCGGGATGGACAACCTACGTTTGCTCTACTTTTTTTACTGCGCTTATCAGCTCATAAAAATCATGACTGTATACAAATTTGTTTGAACTGGTTCCAAAAAGTCTTTCTGATTGTTCACGATTGCGAAGAGAGTGCACAAGCTTATCAGATTTCAAGGCATTTTTAAGTAGTTCAATATTAGGTTGGTTCGTTGCTCCAGTTGGAAATCCAGCGTCGATCACCTGTGAGCTTGAATTGAGTAATGTTAGTGCGGTCAAAAATGAGTCCTGTGAAATATGCTCATAAGCTCCGCTTTTTACGGTAGCGGCACCAACGGATTCAGCAATATGAAAATCGATATCGTTTTCTGGCAGGATACCGGTTGTGATCGTATAACCATGCTTGATCAGGATGCGATATATACTCGAACCAGTGCCAGCTCCCGCAATAACAAAAATACCTTCGCCAGTTTGTTTACTTTTCAGCTCTATACCGCCAAGATGCCGGTTAAAACTCGCATTACCCATTCCATAAAGTTGTGTCACCATTTCTTCCTGCAGAACGTCTTCGGGCATGCCGCAGGCGAGAACATATCCATCTTTAATCAATATCGCCACGTCACAAGCTTTAACCGCAAGGTCGATGTCGTGTAGAGAGGCAATAACCGTGACGCCTTTTTCCCTGGTTAATTGGCGTAAAATGAGCATCACTTCAATCCGGTGCTTTGCATCAAGGTGAGACGTAGGCTCATCCAGTACAATTAATTGCGGTTCCTGCGCTAATGCCCGCGCCAGTAGAGTTTTTTGTTTTTCGCCATCGCTAAGTTCGGAGAAATACCTTTGCGTAATATTTCCGGCATTTACCATATTCAGCGATTCAATTACAATCTCGCGGTCTTTAATAGTGGCTTTACTCAACAATCCCGAGTGGGGCTGCCTGCCCAGCATCACGATGTCGTAAGCAGTAAGAAGCCCTGCTGAGACCGGCTCCGTGAGAACAACCGCGGTAGTTTTCGCGATTTCCTGGTTGCTCATTTGAACGACCTTTCGATCGTTAAGATAGACTTCACCACCTAACGGCGTCAGCATCCGCACAATCGTTTTGAGAATCGTCGATTTACCACTGCCGTTGGGCCCGAGCAAGCAAACAAACTGCCCCTTCATCAGCATAACGTTGATATCGGAGACCACGCTTCTTTTCCCGTAACCAACCGTGAGTTTATCCGTCCGCAAGATCATATTGTCGTCTTTCCCTTTACCAGGAAGAAAATAACCATCGGAGCGCCAAATATGGCCGTGGTTGCGCTCACCGGTAGTTCTACGGGCGCAAAAAGCATCCGCGCCAGTAAATCGCACAGGCTGCATATCATCGCACCGCCGAGAATTGACGCAGGTATTAGTACACGATTATCGGAGGTTCCTAACGACAACCTGGCAAAATGAGGCACCGCCAGACCAATAAAAGCCACCGGACCTGCGAAGGCAGTCACAACCGCTGCGAGCGCACACGAAATGAACACAATCAGATAGCGGAATCTTTTAACGTTAACGCCCATACTGCGTGCATAGTCTTCGTCAAGAATAAAAGCATTTAGCGGTTTAGCAAGCAAATAGCTAAATGCCATGAGAACCAGGCATGCGATCGCCAGGAGAAAGACTTCATCCCAGCGGAAACCGGAAAAACTGCCCATTGTCCAGATAACGAACCGGTATACATTTTCTGACTGCGCAAAAGCAACCAGGAAACTGCTCGCCGCGCTTGCCACGTATCCCGTCATTAGTCCGATCACCAGCAGCGTGATAGTGTCCCTAACTTTACTGGCAACTGCCAGGACAACACCCATGACCAGTAGAGCACCAATGAAAGCCGCCAGGCTTAATGTCAATGAACCAACAGCAGTCATACCAACCAAATAACTTCCAAGTAAGACTAATGCAACCGTAAACGATGCGCCGGAAGAAATCCCAAGTACAAACGGTCCGACGATAGGGTTACGGAAAAATACTTGAAGTAACAATCCTGACACGGCGAGCGCCGCGCCGCCCAGTAATGCTCCAAGTGCTCTCGGGAGGCGGATATCCCGGATAATCGAGGAATATGCCTCATCCGAGCCGGTATTCCCCAAAATTACCTTGAACGTATCACCAAGAGGTATTGTAACTGAGCCTAGAACAATGTTAAGTACAAGGAACAAGCAAACACCAATGGAAAAAAGCAGCAGCACCGATGTATACCTTTTCCAACGCCGAGCGAGAAAGACCTCTGTAGTGACGGTACTCATATTTCTTATTGTTTGGGTAGAAGCATAAAGTGTTTCAATTTGTAACCAGGAAAAAGTCCGGGACGGAAAATGTATGCTAAGTCTTGCACCAGTTCATCAGGTTTGTCCGAAATCTGAAAATACCATGGTTGGAAACAATAAATTTCACCGGATACTATGGTAGTTAAATCTGCAAGGATTGGGTTGCTATCAACTATTTCCTTGATTGAATTAATATAAGGAGGAGTTGATGCATAGATAAAAACATTAGCCATTTTACCACGGGCATAAAGTTCTTCCAGACTGATGCTGCTCGTATCGCTCCCGGGTAAATCGTTGAATACGTAGTGCCCGCCTGCCATATCGATCATCTTTGCTACATAAGAATCACTATTGGATACATAGCAAGTCCCCATAAAAACGCTCGCCCAAAGGACGGTCGGTAGATAAGAGGAGAACATTACTGTTTGATGAATGTCGGTGATCTTCCCCGCAACTCCGTTAAAATAGTCTTTCGCCTCCTGGTCTTTTTCATAAAAAGCCGCGATAAATT
>CAYHBE010000197.1:0-3991 GCA_964354765.1 uncultured Dehalococcoidales bacterium
CGGGTTATAATCTGCATGACGCGCTTGATTTCTTCGTCGCGCCCGATCACCGGGTCGAGTTTTCCCTGCTTGGCGAGTTCAGTCAGGTCGCGGCCGTATTTTTGAAGACTGCGGTACTTGCTTTCAGCGCGAGCGTCGGTGACACGGTGCCCGCCGCGAATTTTCTGGAGTGCGGCATAAATCTTATCGCGGTCGATGCCGTATTTTTTCAAGCTATTGAACGAATCACCTTTGCCTTCGCTGGCTATGGCTATGAAAATATGTTCCGAGCTAATAAATTCATCCTGTAAACGCTTAGCTTCAGACTCGGCGGCATTGTAGAGGTTCACAATACGGGGTGTAGCATAGATCTGTCCCGCCCCGGTAACTTTGGGCATCCTCTCTAAGACAGCGCTTACGTCTCTTTTTATCAGGTTTATATCAACACCGAGATCGCGGAGAATATCGCCGACCAGGCCTTTTTCTTGCATCAGCATGGCATAAAGGACATGCTCTACGTCCCACTGATTATGATTGAATTGCTGCACTAGCTGCTGGGATTCGATAATCGCTTCCCAGGCTTTTTCTGTGAATCTGTCCTGCCTCATTATTACCTCCCCCGAATTAACTTTTAGTTTTCATCCCAAAACGAGCAGTCAGAAATTCCGTAATATTTGTATGTACTGCGGGAAATTCCCACTGGTATTCGTGTCCGGGCGTATTAATGCAGTGCGTAAATTTAACCGGTTTGCCCTCGATATGACCTATAAACCAGCGATTGAAAGCTTTGATATATGACTTTGTTCCAGCCCAGAGGTTACGCTGGCACATAGGATCGGATTGTATTCCGTTGCTGTCGATTGCCAGCGTCTGTTCCGATATTACTCGACGCGGTACATGAGGAAAGAACGTTCCCAGCTCAATGCTGTATACCCGGTCGTGGTTACCCAGTTTTCGCATCGCAACGTTATTAAACGCAGCCCCCTGGCTCGCGCCTACCAGGATTATCCTGGTTCCGGATAAATTATTCATGAGAAAGGTTAGTTCCTCTGACATAACCTTAGCCCGCGGCGACCCACCGGAGAAAAAAAACCTCGCCTCTTTGGGAACGTCCATCATATGTTTCAGCCAACCATCACCGCTGCGGAAATATTGCACTACGCTGTAACTATAATCTAATTTCTTGAGAGTAGATGTGACTCCAGTCACTATGCTTTTTTCCCAGTCGAGAAGCCCTTCCCACTGCGTATTTCCCCACCCACCGGGGCTGTGTATCACCAGGAATTCCTTGTTCGCTGCCTGGGTAAAAAATGTCTGCAGCCGGTTTATGAGCTGTTCCCTTTTCTGGCTGTTCCATTTATAATGTTTTTTTGCCAGGAGATTAACATCTTCTCGGGGAAAAGCAAGCTTAATCGTAGATTTATCTTCCTCAGGAATTTTGATTTCTTGTTTCAACAACTATTTTCTCCCTGCTAGCCTTTTTACCTCTCTCCTGTAGATACGTGCATTTATCGTCCTGCCACACCCACAGATGATGCCCGCGCACAAACCACCCTCCTATCGATTGTTTTGACGGATAAGCGATAAAAACAGAGTCGGCGACCCGTATCATCTCTTCTAACGCTTGCTTTGCAGCCACTGCAGTCGGTAAGTGCTCCAGTACATGACTGAAAAACACTGCTCCAAAAGCTTTGTCTGCAAATGGAAGGTGGGTGATCGTGCCTACTATCGCACCTGGTTGTCCTGCGAGAGCTTTGGGATCTATATCGAGGCAAACATCTCCTTTACCATGAGCCGGTTTATTGAAAAATCTGCGGAAAGGCTTTACTCCCCATGGATTCCCAACAAGGAGCGGTTTTCCCGAGCTTCGTGCGTAAGCTAAAGCTGATTTATATTTGCGGTTTTTATCTCGTATCTCCAGTAACCAGACTATTAGTTGCCAGATGACGGCAGCTATAATAATTCCACCGATTATGAGGAGCGTAATGATAAGCTTGTCATTTACATTTTCGCCGCTGAATATCAGGTTCAAGCCGTAGTATCCTGAAAATGACAATACCATGCTTTTCACTAGCTGCCCGGTGAATCCAATAGATATGAATTTATATGCCGGGTAACGCAGACTCGCGACGGCGAGGGTCATCGGCAGATGGAGCGGATTACCGGTTACAGACATGAAGAAGACTGTCCAGTTACCGTATTTGCGAATCCATCCCACGGCTTTATTGTAGAATTCAGGACTAAACCGGTTGCTCAATTTCTGTGATAACCCCTTGCCTCCTAAGCCAATTGCGAAGGTAATCGATTGCGCAAGCGTGGCGCCTCCTGCTGCGGCAAGCCCAACCCATACCGGCGCCCATATACCGTAGCTTTCTTGAAGCATCCCCGGCAGGGTAAAAGTAAGCACCCAGTAAGGGACCGGCACTGGCATAGCACTAAGAGCACTGGAAAAAATAAAGGCGAGGACGAGCAACCCAAGGAGTCCATATTGAGCCACAAGTCCGGTATCGGTAAGTTCCTCTCGATATATTAGCGCAAACACGCATAGAGTAATGGTCACCGCAAGTCCAAACACGCTGAAAATAATGTCTTTACCCGACCAGCGCTTTTTTTGGGCTTCAAAATTGATCTCTGATGCAAAATCGCCTACATCAGCTCGCATCGAGGAGATCTTATGCATTGGCAGGAGCGGATTACGTTGGTTTTTCATATGGGTTCGCATTTACCGGTATGCTCACGCATGAAACAGACATTATTATATCAGTAAAATTTAGTTTACCTCAAGAGATACACCTTGAGATACGAGTTCCGAGATTATCGCCAGGAACTGTTTCAATATACGCGCCGTAGCTCCCCAGATTACCTTGTCGTTGTAATGATAAAAATAGCTGTCTACAGTTTTGCCGTCGACGAGTGCCGTACCATCCTCGCAGCAGTCTTCTTTCAATAATGCGGAGATAGGGACTTCGATGATCTCTTCGGTTTCGAACTGGTCGACTTTGAATCTGCAGGGATAAGGGAAAAATCCTACCACAGGGGAAATGACATAGTTGGTCCCGGCAGTCGCAATATCATCCAGTTGCCCGACAGTCCTGACGCAGTTATGGTCAAGACCTATTTCCTCTTCGGCTTCGCGTATCGCGGTGTCTGCCAGGCAGGTATCGATTTCTTCACAAGCGCCGCCGGGAAAAGAGATCTGGTTCTTATGGTCTCGAACACGGTCGGTCCTTTGGATGAACAAGATGTAGTACTGCCCATCTTTAACATAAAGGGGTATGAGTACCGCCGCTTGTGTGCGTTTTGTGTCGTTAACTCGTTTGATTGTGCGCTTTTCAAGGGCTTGCGCAAGCCTGTCTATCACAATTTAATACTAGCACCACTCGTGGTCAGAGACAAATTATGTATCAGATTTTTCCGATTTTAAACTAATTTCTGATACGGTGTGTTATGTTTTCCGCTATAATTATTTCAATATGAAAATTGTGGCTCTAGTTGGCATGGCAGGCGCCGGAAAATCAGAAGTCTCGCGCGTCTTCGAACAAAACGGCTACGTCCGCATCCGGTTCGGCGATATCACGGATAGGGAAGTGGAAAGGCGGGGATTGCGCCTGAATGAGACCAGCGAACGGTTTGTGCGAGAGGCGCTGCGGACGGAACACGGCATGGCTGCCTACGCTAAGCTCAGCATCCCGGATATCGACCGCGCTCTGGAAAGAGCCAATGTGGTGATCGATGGGATGTATTCATGGGAAGAGTATCTGCTCCTCAAGAAACAGTATCCCGACAATTTAAGTATCGTGGCAGTTTGGTCGTCACCTCGAAAGCGCTATTTCCGGCTGTCGGTACGCGACGTGCGGCCTTTGAATCGAAAAGAAGCCGAGGCACGCGATAAGTCTGAAATCGAAAACTTGAACAAAGGCGGTCCCATCGCCATGGCCGATTTCACACTTAAGAATGAATCAACTTTATCCAATTTAAGAAGACAGACATTGAAATTGATTGAGAGGCTCGG
>CAYHBE010000198.1:0-3973 GCA_964354765.1 uncultured Dehalococcoidales bacterium
TCAACAAGCTGGAGAAAAGTTCAAAGAGATAAATGAAGCATATTCAGTGCTTTCTGACCCAGAGAAAAAGAAAAACTTTGATACATTTGGTTCACCAGATGGTCGTGGTGGTGGATTTGGCGGTGGTGGATTTAATATGGATGATATCTTTAGTCAATTTGGTGATATATTTGGAAATAGAGGTCAACAATCAAGACAAAGAAGAGGTTCAGACTTACGAACTAGAGTCGTGGTTAATCTATCTGAAGTAATGAATGGTGTTGATAAGAAGATTAAATATAATCGAAGCGTACCATGTGATGATTGCCGTGGTATTGGTGGCACCGACCTTAGACAGTGTGTTATGTGTAACGGATCTGGTCAACAGTCCAAAGTTCAGAATACACCATTTGGTCAAATAAGGCAAGCCTATACTTGTACCGGTTGTCAAGGCACAGGTCAGACAGTCACACATAAATGTAAAACATGTAGTGGTCAAGGCACTAAAGTAAAAGAGGAGATAGTTGATGTTCACATACCAGCTGGTATATATAGTGGCTTGGTCTTAAATATGTCTAATATGGGTAACTATATGGCAAATGCTGTTGCAGGTGATTTACATATTATGATAGAAGAAGAAAGACACCCAACAATTAATAGAAACGGATCAGATTTAATGGTAGAAAAATGGATTTCTATTCCAGATGCTATATTAGGAACTGAGTTACAAATTGATAGTGTTGATTCACAATTTAAGATAACGGTAGAGCAAGGTGTAGAATCTGGTAAAATTTACCGATTATCCGGAAGAGGTTTACCAGATGTAAATCATGGTGGTAGAAAGGGTGACTTTTATGTTAAGATTAATGGTAAGATACCCAAAACACTAAATGATAACGAAAAGAAGATTGTTGAATCACTAAAAGGTTCTACAAATTTTTAATATATAGTGAATGATTAAGAAATGGCAATCATTCAACGAACTTAACGAATATATCAAAACATCTGAGATTTTATCATCGGAGCAAGTCAAAATAGTTAATTCTAAGATACGCTTAATTGCTGATAATTTCTTATACCTTGACGAAACGGGTGACTTTGTTGGTTTCTATGAAGTTCAAAGTCCAATAGTTAAACAATTCATTGATTATTGCGAAGATAATGTATTTACATCAGGGGCTGCAGTGGATCTTCAAGATACTAACACAGTATCTTCCTTTAATGATATTACAGTTGATGATGTTATAGAGCAATGGAATGAAAGTCCACAAGAGTTGAAGACTTTTCTTCGTGATTTTATAAAAGCTACACTTATTTATACAAATATAGACAGTGAACTAAATGAAATATTAACTGAGTTTAACGATGAATATGACTTTGAAATGACCACTGGGTGCAAATCTGATGATGGTCTAGGTAAAACAGGTAAAGTTATATTTTATGAAATAAAAATCGATGATAGCGATGTATCACAATATGATGATACGTTTGATTGTTATTATTTTGACCCATCTAAAACAATAATGCTTATGAATATTATTAAACGAATAGCACCAAAAATAAGTGAATTGGGTTGGAAGTGTATACTAAAAGATAGCTCAGAGGTCGATTTACTTGTTATGATAATTTATAAAGAGATTGATTGAAAAATCAGAAGATGTACGTCTTAGGACCGTGCCAGTTACGCAAGTAATTGAGGTATAGGTGATTCGCTCCCATCTATGCCTGCAAAAACAAAACCCGCTCAATAAAGCGGGTTTTTTAATGCTATTAACTATAATTCCACAGATAAATAGAGCAAGAGCATAACATATTGGTTTACTATGTATGAACGTTGATAATATCATTGGAGTAACAGTCAGCGATAACGTCAGAACAGTCAATATTTTAATAAGTCTTAAGTATTTCATTTTAGTTTAATTAAAGTTACATTCACCACAATTTTGTTCACCAGTACCATTGCAGTGTGGACAACCCTTTCGGTTACCTTCTGAACAATAGTTACATTCAAATACGAATGATCCACCACAACAACAACACTTCTCATTACCATCACCCTCAACACTTCTTAAAACAAGAGCATTCTTAAATCCTCTATTTTGTAATGTACCATTGTCTTTATTAAAGAACGGTAAGGAATCTAAATATGGGTATGTGTCGAATGTAAATCGATCTAATTTGATTTTAATTTTCCCTCTGTACTTTTTACCTAAGTGTAGAAACTCTTGACCACGTTCTAAATCATTAGATTGTGCAGATTTATACATCCAACCTTCTGCTTCTGCTTTCTGTCTAAATAATTCAAATAAATATTCTTCAGAAACATAGATTCTATCCATAAAAGTTTTGGTTGGAGAGGGGCTCTTATCTAGTTCCCATAGTAATGCACGACCAAGTAATTCATCTGATTTCCTATCTTTTAGTATTAGAAGTTTTATCTTTGACTTATTCTTAGAATAGATAGTTAGAAATTCATTTTCTTCTACACCACGCATACAAGAGTCGTTTAATGACCCATCACCTTCAGCATAATCATCACCAAGATACCAAGCACGTAGCTCATCACCTTCAACAATTTTAAATTTGTAGTTATCACCAGACGATGCAACTTTATATTTATTAACAAAATCTTCGAGTTCTTTGTCTTTTATATTTATATCTTCATCTAGTTCATCATTGATGAATCCGATTATTTGCCTTACAAATCGACCAATCTTAATCTCATTTCGAAAATCAGTCCATTCATCATCAGAGCTTTTATTAGATGGTAGGAAAGAAACTAAATCCTTTCTGGACCCTACATTCACATAATCAAATGTACCTGACAAGTCTTCATAGTTATCTAATATAGTTTTGGCAATCTGACTATCAATTGCTCTGAGTTTATTTATAATAAGTTCGCTAAATTCCATTATTCTTTTATTTTAATATCTATGTAGTATTCTCTATTATTATATTTTACGATATAGGCTCTATATCTAAAATCACCAAACTCTTTTGGTTTATCACGAACACTGGTTGGACTGGACTCTGGTGAGTTGATACCTGCTGTCAGTTCTCTATAAATATAGATTAAATCTCTCATAATTTTTTTGAGGGCAGTGATGGAATTGAACCACCGTGTGAGGCTTTGCGAACCTCCGACTATTCTCTCGTCTAACTGCCCTTATTCTTATAGGTGTTTCTTAATCCATTTGGCAATCTTCTTGAATGATTTACCATCATCATTCATTTGGGCCAATTTTGAAGGTAAGCCATTACTTCCTAATAACATTTTAGGAATTTTAATATCAGATAATTCACGGTGTTCATCATTGATGAAGTCACCACCAGCTAAATCTGATTTCTTTACACCTGCAATTTTACAGGCTACACCGAGACAACAGTAACCATGTGCATTTTTATCGTAAAGGGCACCGTCTGCTTGCTCAAATTTTCCACTCTTTAGAGCTTTAATCCAAGTCTTTTTAAATTTCTTAGGCAATTGTTTTGACATTTTGTTTGGGTTTATGTGTTAAATAATATAAAATAGAAACGGTTACAGCAGTCACTAAAGACATTGCAGCAACCGTTAATAGTTGTACTGGCTCAAAATTGACACCAGGAAAACATTGTAATAATACGAAGAAAACTAAACAGTATCCAGCAAAGGAAATACCGAATGAATAAAATAGAGCCTTTAGTGTATCTTTTATCATAGCTTAAAAATTTTAGTAGTCCCACTAGGAATCGAACCTAGATTGACGGTTTAGAAAACCGATATTCTATCCGTTGAATTATGGGACCATTTCTAATGGAAATACAAAGATACAAAATTATTTCTGATTTTCAAAATTTTGTATTTCTTCCTCTATTTGCTTATCCCAAAACTGTTTAGAAGCTCTCTTTGCAGCTCGTTTTTCTTTAGTTAATCCCTCTTTAATCTCTTTAATCTTCTTATTGGTAAGCCTACCACCCATAAAACTGGTACCATAAGAAGAATCTGAGATGGACT
>CAYHBE010000199.1:0-3956 GCA_964354765.1 uncultured Dehalococcoidales bacterium
AACCGTTATCTCCGCGACATTCTGAACTACTTCGTCAAGTACGTGGGGTCCTCTCCCTATGATGCCCCGGCTGTCCTTAACCTGCTTCCTCACGCACAGTTCGGCTATGGTCTCTGGTACGTGGAGGGCGGGATGTATGAGCTTGCCCGCGCGCTGGAACAACTGGCAAACGAGGTGGGAGTACAGATGCATTTCGGGGCAGAGGTAGTCGCCCTGTCGCGCTCCGGTCAGCAAGTAACTGCGGTGGGACTCGCGGATGGCCGCCGGGTCGAGGGAGATCTATTTGTCTGCAACATGGAAGTGATCCCGGCCTACGAGCGGCTGCTTCGGGAATCCCCCGCTTTCCTTTCAAAACTGCGGAAATTCGAGCCCGCGTGCTCGGGGCTGGTGCTCCACCTCGGGACGGACCGCGAATACCCGCAGCTTGCGCATCACAACTTCTTCTTCTCGCGCGATCCGAGAAAGCATTTCACAGACGTCTTTCACCGAGGGATTCTGCCGGAAGATCCGACGCTCTATGTCGTGGCTCCCGCTCGAACGGATCGGTCACAGGCCCCTGCTGGTTGCGAGAACATCAAGGTCCTTCCGCACATCCCGCACCTGCAGGACCGTCGTTTCACGGAGCAGGAGTACGCCAGCCTCCGGGAACGAGTGCTGGACAAGCTCGAACGCATGGGACTGGAGGGATTGCGTCGGCACATCGTCGTGGAGGACATGTGGACGCCGGAGGACATCGAGCGGAGGTATTACTCCAATCATGGGGCCATCTACGGAGTTGTTTCCGACCGCAAGAAGAACCTGGGCTTGAAGGTCCCCAAGAAGAGCTCCAAGTACGCCAACCTTTACTTCGTGGGGGGAAGCGTAAACCCCGGAGGCGGCATGCCCATGGCCGTCCTATCCGGGCAACAGGTGCGTGATCTTATAATGGCGGACTCTGAACGTCTTTGATCGGGAGGGATGTCGCGTGGCGAAGACACGTATCGGCGTGGTCGGCGCAGGGCCAGGCGGGCTTACCGCAGCGATGATCCTGGCCCACAGAGGTCTTGATGTCACCGTCTTCGAGCAGAACGATTACGTGGGCGGTCGGAACTCCACCCTAAAGCTTGGCGACTACCGGTTCGACCTGGGCCCAACTTTCCTCATGATGGATTTCATCCTGGAGGAGGTTTTTGACGAGGCGGGCAAGCGAGCCTCGGACTATCTGGAACTGGTCAAGCTGGAGCCCATGTACCGCCTGCAGTTTGACGGGTTTGCTTTGCATCCAACCACTGACCGCGAGAAGATGCGGGAGGAGATCCGGACACATTTCCCAGGTTCCGAGGATGGCCTGGAGAAGTTCATGGCTCGCGAGGGGAAGCGGTTTGCGAAGATGCTTCCCTGTCTCCAGAAAGACTACTCAACGGCCGGGTCGATGGTGTCCGCGCCGTTGCTCAAGGCCCTTCCCTACCTTTCAATGCATCGCAAGCTCTTCGGAGTCCTGGGTGATTATTTCGAACCCGAGAAGCTGCGGCTGTCCTTCACGTTTCAGAGCAAGTACCTGGGGATGTCGCCTTGGAAATGTCCCGCTGCATTCGGGATACTGTCGTATATTGAACACGCCTTCGGCGTATACCATACGATCGGGGGATTGAGCAGGATCTCGGAGACCATGGCCGACGTTGTGAGGGAGAATGGCGGCCGAATCCTGACCTCCTCGCCGGTGAAAGAGGTGATCGTCAAGGATGGTGCCGCCCGAGGTGTTGTTCTGCGGAGCGGCGAGCGTTACGAGATGGATGCGGTCGTTATCAATGCGGACTTTGCGCATGCTATGAGCACACTTATTGATAAGTGCGACCTGAGGAAGTATACCCCTTCGCGCCTGGAGAGCATGCAGTACTCCTGCTCGACGTTTATGCTCTACCTTGGGCTGGACAAGATGTATTCCGATATGCCGCACCACACGATCGTGTTTGCGAAGGATTACCGGACAAACGTAGAGGACATCTTTGAGCGGCAGGTGTTGTCGGAAGACACTTCGTTTTATGTTCGGAATGCCAGCATCACAGACAAGACACTCGCGCCCGAAGGCCACAGCGCGGTCTCTGTCCTTGTGCCGGTCACCAACCTCACGGCGGGCATCAACTGGGATAGGGAACGCTCACGCTATAGAGACCATATCTTGGACCTGATTGCCGAGCGTACCGACATGAAAGATATCCGGGACCATATTCGAGAAGAGAAAGTGATCACGCCCACTGACTGGCGTGACCGATACAGTGTCTACAACGGAGCGACGTTCAACCTGGCGCACAGTCTGGGCCAGATGCTGTATTTCCGGCCGAGGAACCGCTTCGAGGAGTTTAAGAATTGCTACCTGGTCGGGGGTGGTACGCATCCCGGCAGCGGTGTTCCCACCATTCTTGAATCGGGCCGGATTTCCGCCAATTTGCTGTGTCGGGATTTCGGTGTCCCATTTGTATCCAAGAACCTCATGGCGTGAATCGCTCCTAAGGTATGACCACATATGCCTTTACCGCGAATGTTCGCCAGTTTCACGCATTTGAATGCGTAGGTCACGAGTTACGCCGGCTTCTTGAGCAGCCGGGTCAGTACGTTGTGCTTCCAGAGAGGTTGACTGGGCAAGAGCCTTGACTACCTCGAGAATAGGTGGTAAAGCATCTGTAACTGAAAAAGGGGCTGTGAAGGCTGTGTTAGCCCCTTGCACCTCGCTTCGGAAGGAGGAGTGTTATGTGCCAGACCTGTGGATGCTCACCGTGTAAGAAGTGTGGCGGGCTCATAAAGAATGGCGTCTGTGCCGGATGCGGCAAGCCCGCCGGGCAATGTACCTGCAAGAAGAAGTAGCGGAGACGGACTCTCTTTCCCGGTGAAGGTCAGCATGCCTAAGATGTTCTGGATATAGGCACCTCAACCGTAATAAGTTGAGGGCCCGCTTGGGGTTTATGTCTGCAGCATAATGGATGATTTCCGGCGCATCCCCGGTAGACCCGGGTATTAAGACCGACCACAACATAGGGCATGGACGGGCATTTGTGCCGGTCACCTTGACCGAGTAATCGTGTTACCTAGAGCGTTTTTGCTCGGAAGCCCTGCGCAAGATTGACGCCGGGCTTTCTCTTGGGGCATGAAGGAGTTGTGGCGATGGAATGCCTAAATGGCGGCTGAATGTTTTGGGGAGGTAACTGACCTGAACCCCTTGAGACAGTCCAGACTTTGTGCTACAATCTGGCTGGCCGAAACCAAACTCCATTAGGAGAAAGAGTGATGGGGATCTTGTTCAATGCGGATGAGGTTTTTGAGATGGCGATACAGACCGAGGAGAACGGGGCCGCCTTCTATCGCAGGGCTGCAGAGTTACACTCCGGTCAGGATGATGTCGCGCTTCTCTTGGCGCTAGCTGAGGCGGAAGACAAGCACAAGAAGACGTTCTGGGAGATGCGTTCGACACTGGCAGGAATCGAGAAGGAGTCAGGGGGGCACGACCCTTACGACGAGGCGGTGTTATACCTTGATGCTATAGCAGACAGCTCCGGTGGTGAGGGATCTCCCAAGGTAGCTGACTCTCTGACCGGAACCGAGACCCTGAGAGATATTCTGGGAACGGCCATTCAACTGGAAAAGAACTCCATCCTCTTCTATGTAGGCCTTGTGGATGTGGTTCCCGAGCGTCTGGGCCGAAAGAAGGTGCAGGATATTATCAACCAGGAGAAGGCCCACTTGGCGGGGCTTGTAAGAGAACTTCGAAAGCATCCCGTGTGAAGCGAAGCTTTGACCCGCCAGCTCCATAATCTGCGGCTCCGGCGGCTTGCCATTAAGGAAGTTCTATTCTGCCTCTTCCTCGTCCCGTTCCTTTCTTCCGTTCTCCCCGCCCGGTAAGTCCAGCAAGGCATCGCCTCGCGTTTCCTCATTAACCAGATCGCCATCTCACGCCTGCGACGTCTTCACGCGTGGTTGCGCAG
>CAYHBE010000200.1:0-3954 GCA_964354765.1 uncultured Dehalococcoidales bacterium
TGAATACGTAGCTGTTTTCAAATCCACAGAAATTTCATTAAAAATAAATCCATAGGAGTTATTGGCTAAATCCTTTAACCGTTTGATCCGCTCGTCACCAGAAGAAGCTAGCAACAATTTCAAGTGATGCGTGGGCTTGTTTAATGTATCAGCGAGGCTTAAATACCTCAAGGCTGACATTATTTGTGTACTGGTACTGCCGGAATGTAGTTCATCAAGGTAGCTGCGGTCGATGCGGTCAGGCAGGTTTTTTTGAAGCTGTTCTACCAGATGACGAAATGTACTCGGGGAGATATACGGAGGTGTTCCTCTTTTAGTATTTTCAACGGACATGTCTATCTCCCGATTAGTTGATTAATTATATGACCAAAAAATAGCCATTACAAGTGGTACTTTTGGCAACTAGACGGAACTAGGCAATACATCCGCATATTTAGTTCCATTATTACTACCATTTGCAGTTTCTCTGGAATTTTATGGAACTGTGTGGTAATGGTAAGGACAAAATTTTACTTTGCTTTATATCAAGCCTACGATATTTATTAATACCCAATAAAATCGAGGGAGATATTTTTAGGGGGTCTGCAAATGTCTACCGCAATCGAATACGAAAGACTCAAGACAAGCATCGTGGACTTTAATCTCAGCATAGCCGAGGAACCGACTACCGGTGTACGCAGCGGCAATTTACCTAGTGGTTTTCTCGCCGAATGCTATCTTGGACCTAGAGACAGTCAGAATGGTTTACTCAACAGCAACTGGCATATCCATTATCGCGAATAAAATCAAAACATATTTTTCGAGGAGGAGAAATATATAATGAAAAGAACAAGGGTTTCGGCTATTGACGTGGGCACGACTAAAGTCTGCACCGTCATGGGCGATATTGACGAAAAGAACAATGCCCGCATCCTGGGGGTAGGTATTGCTCCCTCCCAGGGTTTAGCCAAAGGCATGGTCGTCAATCTTAATGAAGCAAGAGAATCAATCCGTGAATCAGTGAGACGCGCCGAGCGAACGGCTGGTTATAAAGTAGAATCCGCTTACGTCGGTGTCACCGGTCGCCACATCAGCTCGGTAAATAATAAGGGCGCGGTAGCTATCTCACGAAATGATAAACTCGTTAGACCTGAAGACCTGAAGCGGGTCATCGAAGTTGCTCGGTCGGTCGAAATCCCGAACGACCAGAAAGTACTTCATGTTATCCCCCGCGCTTATTCCGTCGATGGACAGGACGGTGTCAAGAATCCCGTTGGTATGCATGGTTTCCGGCTGGATGTTGAAACTCACATTATCACCGCCGCTGTAACCAGCATTCAAAACTTGACCAAATGCATCCGCAGCATCGGTATAGAGATTGAAGACCTGGTCCTTGAACCACTTGCGAGTGCCGAAGCGGTCCTGGCGCCGGAAGAGCGCATGGACGGTGTGTTGCTGGCAGACATCGGCGGCAGCGCTACTGATGTAGCCGTGTTCAAAGATAATGCTATCTGCCACACATCGATACTCCCGGTAGGCGGTTACCAAATTAGCCGCGATATATCGATCGGATTGGGTATGACCTATGAAGCTGCAGAGGATATCAAAAAGAAGTATGGCAACGTGGCACCAGTAGACAATGCTAACGCTGCAGAAGATCGATCGATCACTGTCGGGGCGCAAACGATATCACTTAATGATTTGACCGAAATTATCCGCGCTCGCGTGGATGAGTTAGTTCGGCTTATTTTCATGGAATTACCCCAAAAAGATTATGCCAACTTTATTCCTTCTGGTTTAGTGCTCACCGGCGGCGGCGCTAACCTGGGAGGACTGGTCGATATGGCACGCGAAATCACCCGCTTCCCGGTAAGATTGGGTACTCCTATTAATTTACCAGGCGTGTCCGATGCACTTTATGATCCAGCTTATGCAACGAGCGTTGGTCTGATATTGTGGCGCATCCGGAACAACAGTGCCCAGAGCCCTCATGCTAAAGGCGGTATCCGCGGGATGGTTTCGCCTGTCCTGCGTTTATTCCGGCGATAACCTTTAACAGTCGCGCTACCAAGTATGGCAGTGTGATAAAGGAGAAATAAATGTCAAAAACAAATTTTGTCACAACAGGTGCTAGAATAAAAGTCGTTGGATTGGGTGGTGCCGGATGTAACGCTGTTACCCGTATGGTACGCGAACAAATCCGAGGCGTCGAATTTGTAGCGATGAATACCGACGCCCAACAATTGGCATTCACCGAGGCGGCAGTCCGTATTCAACTTGGCGAACGTCTAACCCGCGGTATGGGTGCCGGTGGCGACTCGGTTATAGGCGCGAAAGCTGCTGAGGAAAGTCGCGACTTGATTAAAGAGGTACTCACTGGTGCCGACATGGTTTTCGTCACCGCCGGTATGGGTGGCGGTACGGGAACAGGGTCAGCCCCGATAGTCGCTGAAATCGCTAAGCAGAGCGGTGCCTTAACAATCTCAATTGTTACGAGACCGTTCAGCTTTGAAGGTAACCATCGCCGCAAAACAGCCGAAGCTGGCATAGAAAATTTGCAGGAAAAAGTGGACACGCTAGTAATCATCCCTAATGACAGACTTCTTCAGCTTTGTGACCAGAAAGCATCTGTCGACTCGGCTTTTAAACTAGCGGATGAAGTACTTCATCACGGTGTTCAGGCAATCGCCGAGGTAATAACGGTGCCAGGTCTCATTAACCTGGACTTTGCAGATATCCGCACCATAATGAAAGATGCTGGCCCTGCCTGGATGTCTATCGGTAGAGGAACAGGTCCAAATCGGGCGATCGATGCTGCCAAACAGGCTCTCGCTAGTCCGTTATTGGACGTATCAATGGAAGGAGCCAAAGGCGTACTGTTCAACATCACCGGTGGTTCTTCGCTGACGCTTTTCGAGGTAAACAGCGCCGCAGAAGTGATAAAACAGGCGGTAGACCCGAACGCCAATGTTATCTTTGGTGTTGCTCTCGAAGAAAGCATGAACCAGGAAGTTCGTTTGACCCTTATTGCCACCGGTTTTGATGGTATGCTAAACCTTGGTTCAGCTGCCCACGAGAAGGAGATCACTAAAGTTCTAAAGAATCTAAAAACTGATGAACAATACGATACCCCGTCCTTCTTAAGACAGCGTGATATGGCTAAGGTGCGTTCGATGCCGATTCAAACCCCGGCAAGACGCTAACCGTATCTCAAGGACAGAAAAAGCATCCCTATTCTACAGGAGAGAAAATGGTTACCACACAGGCAACCGAAAGGGAGTATCTGTGTAAAATGATAAAAGAATTTAGCGACGACCCCTATTGTCTGGAGCTTATCCAGTTTTTCGGATGGCACCCCAATACCCGCTTCAGCGGTTTAGCTATCCTGCATGCGCTCAGTGTAAACGGCGAACGCCTCTATATCGATAAAGCGCTCAGGCAATTGGTTGACAAAGGAATCGTGAAAACGTATAGTGAGAATGGTATATCTCTCTACTGTCTGACAGACAATCTCAGTCTGCGTCAAAAAGCACTGGACGTGGCTGGACTTGACTGGAGCCAGTGGCAGGATTTGCTAAGGCAGAGTTATTCTCACGTATGGGATTATTTAATCCGCCGCAAATCTACATCAACGTCTGCCGTCACCAATAGCTAAACTGGAGATAGGTAATGGGGAGAAAGCAAGAAAAAGCTCAGCAAAGAAAAAGTTACAAAGATATGTACAAAGGTGTCAAACACGGCCACGGTGGACGCTCTATCCGTAAGAAGGACGAAGCAGCGCTGGGCAAATAGCCTTGCAGCTTAACGATACAAGTATCCTATTGTACGTAGAAAGAGACGACCGAGGATTTTTCCCCGGTCGTCTTTGTTCACCCCAAGAATTTCAGCGATAAACCTTCAATTTCCCAAAGATTCCGGCTCTTATCATTCCCCTACTTGTTTCTGGAGAAAAGAGGGTGGTTAGGATTTAGAGCT
>CAYHBE010000201.1:0-3909 GCA_964354765.1 uncultured Dehalococcoidales bacterium
TTTCAATACTTTCGCGGTAAAGTTGCCCTTTTCACCTTCCAGTGTTTCGAGTTCTGCTTCGGTAATAATTTCGATATTCCGGTGTTTAGCGACTTCTATCAGCTTAGGCGAAATCATGCACATGGAGCAATCATTCGTTGGAAAAGTCTTATCGAGTTGCGCCATCCTGCCCCCGATGGAGCTAGTCTTTTCCACGAGATAAACTTTAAAGCCGGAGTTGGCGAGATCCAGGGCTGACTGCATACCCGTGATGCCGCCTCCCACAACCATCACCGCCCCGACTTTATTCTCCGTTTTATTGTCCATGTTCTCCTTAGAGCAACTCCTTTTGCTTGAGTAAAGTCCTAGCATTGGTCAGGTGCTTATTAATCCACTTCGCTGCCGATTTGTTGCCAAACGCCAGTCCCATCAATTCAGTGAAATAATAAATAGGTAGGTTGTACCCGTTGCCACTAGGTTGTTTCAGTTCTTTTTGCCGGGTATCGAGATTAGAATGACACATAGGACAGCTAACCACGATGCAGTCGGCGCCGGCTTCCAACGCCGCATCAAATAGTTTCATCATAAGTTTCTTTGCGAGTTCCGGATGGGTAAGCATAAGACTTCCACCGCAACAATCGGTCTTATATGACCAGGTTTTAACTTTCGCATTAAGACTTTTCAGAATATTGTCCATTGATTTGGGGTCTTCTGGCTCTTTCGCATCAGTGATTTCAGGGGGTCTGGTAACCAGGCATCCGTAATAACAAACAGGATTTAGTGTTTCCAGTGACCTAACGAGCTTCTCTGCAATAGCTTTATCACCACATTCATCCCAGATAAAATCAGCGGCGTGTTTGATATGTATCTGCGCAGGTTTCCCTTGATTTAATTCTTTCTCAGCGCTTTTCAATCGGAGGTAGCAGGCTGCACACGGAACTATGACATCCTTACCGACTTTGTTAGCGATGACAAGATTCTTCATCGCGAGCTCAGATGCCAACCTATCATCGGTTACATGTGCTGATGATGCGCCGCAACAAGTCCAATCGGGTAATTCCTGAAGCTCGATCCCCAGAATCCTGGTTACCGCTTCTAACGATTCCCCGTATTCTTTCGCCGAGCTGTCCAGGGAACAACCTGGATAATAGGAAACCTTCAATCCGTCTCCTTTGTTAGCTTTTATGGAAAATTTTCTTGACCGCTTTATTTCCTGTCAGGCGATGAGGTACCAGCTTGACTTTACCTTTGCGAATCATCTCCAGACCGAGGTTCAATTGTTCGCGGACACCTTGCAGTCCGCCGTTACGGTAGGCATACTCTACCGCCATGCTTGCTTCATGTACTCGCCCAAATCTCTTAATGCTGTTAAGGAAAGCAGTATGGAAAACCTGGACCTGTTTCTGAGATTCTTTTATTCCTCTTTTTACGGACATCTGCCTGAGCGTATCCATCAGATGAGCAACATCGATATCATTCGGGCACCGAGTTGTACACGTTTCACACGACGCACAAACCCAAATAGTATCGCTGTTGAGTACTTGTTCGACGAAGCCAAGCTGGATAGAGTGCACTAGCTGATGCGGTAGAGTATCCATTGCGAAAGCGAGGGGGCATCCGTTGGAGCATTTCTGACATTGGAAACAGGAGGAAATTTTTACTCCGCTCGACTTAATTATTTCTTCGCGTTCAGTCTCTCTGGAAATATCTTTTTGAATTGATAAAATCAATTTTTCCTCACGATCAGGGGACACTTGGTTTTTGGGTTCGTGTTAATGAAATGACCCTCACCTCTGTGAAACTCCAATCAATCCGCCTAGTTCCATTACTTCACCTATTCTTTCCTCGCGCCCCGGAAACATGATGTGTACTCCATCGCAGATTTTCTCTTCTTTGATTTGTCTTATCATTTTTGCCGCGAACTCGATTCCGGCTGATAATGATCTACCCTTGGGAGCCTGGGCGATCTCGTCTAGAACATGTTCTGGTACGAACACACCCGGCATGTTGGAATTCATATATCTTCCCATCGCAACACTGATTAGAGGCATGATACCGGCAAGGATTTTTACTTTCGTATCATTTTTGATGATAGAAGTTACAAGTCTCTTTAGGTCATCGAGTGAATATATCGCCTGGATGATAACAAAATCAACGCCCGGCGCGAGTTTCTTACGAAGTCTCTCTTCTGTACTAGTGTTAGATTTTTCTTTCGCAGGTGTCGTTATCCCGATGCAAAAATCCGTGCCCCCATTCAATTCTGACCCCACCATATCCTTCCCAGAATTTAAAGTGTGTACCAGATTCACGAGTTGGTCGCAATCCAGGTCATAAACAGCTTTCGCCTGCTTGTCTTCACCCACATCCATAGAGTCACCGGTTACGCAGAGCACTGTGCTGATACCGCGAGACCAGGCAAACAGCAAATCTGACTGGATTGCTAGACGGTTACGGTCACGGCAAGTGATATCCAGTACCGGCTCGCCGCCAAGCTCTTTAATCAAGAGACACGCTCCGAGAGAAGGGTACCGCATTACCGCACTTTTGTTATCGGTAGCGCTAATGGCATGAACTTTATCTCGGAGTAACTCAATGCATTCCACCATTCGTGTTGTATCCGACCCTTTGGTTACACCCGTTTCGGCAGTAACAAGGAACTGGTCTGTCTTGATCATTTCACGGAACGGTCTTATCGGCATTCTTCACCCTCCTATCCTGGCTTCTCTACTCACTCGGTTAAAAACGAATAACCTTATCGTAATTTGCTACTACGCTGCGTTGAAATCCAAGGTGTTCAACAAATCTCTGCAGGCGGTTGTCAGCCTCATCGACCAGCGTACGCAAGACCTGTATTTTACATTTTAAACAGCTCTCTACTACTGAATCTATTAGTTTTTCTCCGATTCCAAGACGTCTATAATCTTCATCAACAACGATACCCTGTATGACACAAACTTTCCTTAATGGGATACCGACATAAAGTTCCTGGGCAAAATTAAAACCGATAATCCGTCCTTCCGCCTCAGCGACATAGCATAAATTATCCATGTCTTTGGGGCTTAAGGAAGTCACTTCTTGCCGTGTGATGAGATTTCCCGCTAATTTGAGCACTTCATTAAAATCTTCTTGCATAAGCGGTCTGATGACAATACTTTTCTCATCAACAACCATATTGCACTCACCTACCTGTTCAAGTCAGGTTTACGGCTGCCAAGCAGAAGCGTTTTTTAAAGGATTCTTTTGCCTGGCGCTCTCTTGAAGTATCTCGATTGAGGTTTAGTGGTGTAGACTATATCATAGCAAAATTTATAAAGCAAGTCTGGAACGATTATCTAGTGAGAATAATTTTAGGCAGGTTTTGTGGCGTAAAAAATTAGAAGGATATTTCTTTGCGAATGATTGACAAGAGCTCCGGAATTTTCGACAAGACCTCTGGAGTTAAGGTCGTACCCCACTCCATACTTCCAGGTTCAACCCCAATAATAACAACTTCTGATGGAAGTACGCCTCCCAGGCGCATCAACACCAGGCTTTCTCTCAAATTGAAATTATGCGGCGATTGGATATTCTGACTTTCGGACTCAAATATGTCTGGAGTGAGCCGATATATGGCTCCCGGTTTGCCGTGCGCCTGTACCGTATCGATAATTATTAGCTTATCGATACCACTTTCTAAAAAAACAGAAATATCCGGCGCCGTACCTCCATCTATAGTCTCTACATCGACATCAAAGGGAAATGAAAGGTCTTCCTGGAGTTTTCTAACCGCATGTATTCCTACACCATCATCTTTAAGCAGCGTACTGCCTAAGCCTACAACTACCACGCTTCGCTTTTTTCGGTTATGTTTCATTATTTCTAATTATTCCGATTATTTAGAAAATTATTGTTTAATATGAATATTCTGATACGTATGTAAATATAAGTTTA
>CAYHBE010000202.1:0-3885 GCA_964354765.1 uncultured Dehalococcoidales bacterium
GTCCAGGATGTCCTGCTTGTAAAGGATCCGCTGGCAGCTGTTACAACGGGTCCATAGGGTTGTCATGGGCGTTTTCCTTTGTGCGGCGATTTCCCCTCCCCGCGGGGGGAGGCCTGGGCCCGGCCGCGGCGGCTCAGGGCCTCGATGACCGCGTTCGAATCGGGGAGCGATTCTTCGAAATCGTCCTCGTCGCGGAGAAGCCGCTTGATGGCGGCGACGAAGCTCTCGGGGTCCACCGGCTTCTCGAAGAAAGCCGCGGCGCCGAGCGGACCCAGCGCCTCTTGCCTGTAGTGCGGCCCCTTGTAGAGTCCCGTGACGATGACCACGGGGACCCGGCCCTCGGACTCCTGGGTGATCCTCTTGGTCAGGTCGAAGCCGTGCATTTTCGGCAGGATGGCCTCGAGGACGACCAGATCCGGCTTGTCCGAGCCGAACTTGTCGTAGCCGGACTGGCCGTCGGAGGCCTTGATGATATGAAATTTGTGCGATTTCAATAACTTGGAGAGCTTTTCGAGGCTCCCCGCATCGTAGTCGACAATGAGGATTTTCTTTTCGGCCATGGCTCGGGTGCCCAATAATCGTACGGGAATACCCGGGCCTTGTCAAACTTCGGGGGTCGGCCGGCCCCGCGCCCAGGGGAGCTGGGGGTCTAAATCACTATAAACGGTCGAGAACGAGCTCGAAGGGCAGCCTGAAGCAGCCTATGTCGCACTTAGCGTATTTGCTTTTCACTTGCCAGACTCGATGCAGGTTGACCTTATTATCAGTGCCGGGAAGCGGCGACAGAATCCAGCGGTCGACTGTCCCGTCCCCGTTGGTGTCCACGGCCGAAACCCTGACGATGCCGGTCTGATTGGTTTCCAAGAATTCTAAATTATACTTGGAATAGAACGAACCCGCCCGCAAGGATGTCTGGAAGACTATCCAGATCCTGATGTCGGCGGCGTCCCCAGGCTGCATGGTAAGGAGGTTGACTTGGGGCCCTAAGAACGAGGAACCGTTGTGTGTATTATACAACGCATACGTGACCGGTTCGTCGGGCAGTCCATCGTAGGGATTGCAGGCCGTGTCAGGCGGCAATTCCTGGCAATTGCCATAGGGGATATAGCTGAAGATTCGGTCGTCATAGATGAAGACCGAGCGCCGCCCCGACTTCGAATCGATGGTGAATTGGAGCTCTCCGGTATCGTTGATCAGGGCGGTGATATAACGGGCATTGACGTAGGGGCCCTGCCCATCGCTCCTCATCTTGTCCAAGGGCTGTCCCGCCTCGTTGTTCGCGTCCCGGAAGGTCGCCTGGAGATAGACCACCCTCCTGGGCGCCGCCATGATGCCGGGCAGCACCAAGGCCAGGATGATCACTGTGGCCAGGGAAGCGCTTAGGAATGCGGTTCTGTTCTTTCCCCTCATTGGTTCCTCCATTTAAAGGGATTGGAAGGGCGCCTGACGCTCAATCCGATGGCGGGCGCATGGCCGTCCTTCTCTATTCTGGAGGTATGGGAGCGGAAGCCGTTTGTCAAGGGGCGGGCCCGGAATGACACATATCGATAGAAAATAGGAGATTTTGGATGATTCGTCCGGCCGGGAGGGGTCGGCGAGTGCCGTCGCCCGGTCGCTCAATCCGAACGATCGGCCGGCGGCGGGCCTCCGGCCTCAAGGCCGGTCAGGCACCTCTTGGCATCCTCGATTTCGGGGAAAATGGGGTCGGCGTCCTTCCAAAGGGCCAGGAATTTCCTGAAATTCTCCATGGCCTTGGCCCTGAACTCGTCGGCCCGGGATGATGAAGGCAGCCACTCCAGCAGGCGCTCGTAGGCCTTCCCCAGCCTGTAGAAGCTCAGCGCATAGATGTCCCCCGAAAAGGACCGGCCGTGCGTCGCGGCAACGACCTTCTCATAAAATGGGATCGCATCCCAGATGCGGCCGGCGCGGAAATAGGCCTCGGCCAGCCAAAAGAAATGACGGGCCGGGTCCCCATCAGCTAGGCCCTGCCTGACTCCAGGGAGAAGGTCCAGGGCCTTCCAGAAAAAGCCCGTGGCCTTCTCGATGTCGCCCTTCCGGAGCTCCCTGTGACCGAGAAGATGGAAGTAGGCGCGCCTGAGCTTCCGGTTGGGTTCGGGCTCGACGATCCGCCTGATCTCCTCGACCTGCTTTTCGAATTCGATGGTTCGGCCCAGGTCCAGGGTAATCAAGGCCCTCAATTGCCTAGCCGGGAGGCCGGGCAAGCCCTGCTCTTCATAGGCCCTGCAGGCTTCCTCCGACTCCCGCAGGGCGTCCGGCAACTGTCCGGAAAGTCGGAGAGCCAAGGCCAGGATGTGGCGCCAATCCGCTTCCCACTTCGCCCTTTTGAGGTTTTTGGCGACTTCGAGGCCCTGCCGGGCCAGGTCTGCCAGACGTCCGATCTTGCCCCCCGAGAGGGCCACCACGGACAGGTTGATCAAGCGTTGATATGCTACGTCCGGGTTGTCGGGGACAACCACTGTCCCGTAGGCGTTTTCCGCGCCAGTCAGGTCGTCCGCCGCCCAAAGAGCGTAGCCCAGCACGTCGAATGCTGGGTAGCTTGGCGGCTGCGCTGTCAGGCCGGGCAATTCCCTGGCCAGCGCGACCGCTTCGCCGAATCTACACTGCGCCAACAAAAGGTGCCGTCGCAAAGAGGCCTCGACGCCCTGGCGACCGGGATTTTGGGCCTGAAATTCGTCGATGGCCTTCTTGGCCTTGTCGATCAAGCCCGTGGCGATATAACACGATATGAGAGCTTCTGGGTCAGCCAGTTTGTTCCTGTTTCTCGACCCGAGCTTCTCGAGAGCTTCGATGACCCTGTCGTATTCTTCCACGGACAGATATAAGCGAGGCAGGAAAAGGCGGTTGGCCGGCCCCTCGGGATAGTCCGGGAAAATGGCCCAGAGCTTCTCGTTCGCGCGCAGGGCTTTGGCCTTGTCCGGTTGAAAGTCATTATAAAAGTCATCATAGTACTCTGCTTCGAGCAGGAGGAGTTCCCGCTCCGAGAGCCGCCGCGAGAGACGAATGGCCGTTTCCGCATAGGCGGTCAAGTCGTCCCTTCGGCCGGCAATCCGGCAGGCCACAAACAGGCCCTTATAGGCCAAGCCGAAGTCCGGGTCTATCTCCACGGCTTTCTGGAGAGAGGCGATACCCTCCAGGTCTTTTCCCCGGCTCCCCAGGCGACAGCCCCGGCTGTAAAGCTTGAAGGCTTCGGGAGACGACGAGCTGACTCTGGCCACCGGCCGGTCGATGTCGCGGGAGACCGCCCGGGGAGCCAGTCTCGCGGCGAGCTTGACCTGCCTGCTGAGCCTGTCCGTGATGGTCAACAACGACTTCTCTCCTAAGCCTTTGGACCTGATTGCCGGGAGGCTTTGACGGGCTTTGGCGTCGTAGAAGATGACATTGGCGACGAAATCATCTCCCGTCTTGAGGAGAGTCCCGGCCGCCGCATAGTCGACATCGAGCTCTCCGGCGATCTGCGCGAAATTTTCCGGAGAGAATCTGCGGGATTCCGACAGCCCGAGCTTTTGGAGGGCCCTATCGACCTCGGTGAGGGAGAGAACGTTGATGTACCGCGACTGTCTCAGGTCGGTCATGAGCAGGTCGGGGAAGGCCGTCGTCCACGCTTCCAGCGTTTCGTCTCCCGTGACGTTCTCGAACGGGAGGATGGCCAGGCAGGGATTGTTCGAGGGGACGGGAGCCGGAGGTCCAAGAAAACGCCAGGCAAAAAGAAGACCGCCGGCAAGGAGCGCAAGGGCGCCGGCCGCGGCCAGCAGCCAAGATTTTTTTCGATGCCAAGCCAGGCCCTTTTTTTCTGTCAGGGCTTCCGCAAGGTGAAGCTTCTCATCCAGCCACTCACTCCCATGCGCGTAATGGCATGGTAAAATT
>CAYHBE010000203.1:0-3872 GCA_964354765.1 uncultured Dehalococcoidales bacterium
AAAATAATAGAAAAGGGAAACTTAAGCAGACTGAAGTTGCGTTTTCCACCAGAACCCAATGGTTACCTACACATTGGACATGCTAAGTCTATCTGTCTCAACTTTGGCTTAGGTTTAAAGTATAATAGACCTTGTAACCTAAGGTTTGATGATACTAACCCATCAGCAGAAGATATTAACTTTGTTAATTCAATTAAGAATGATATTGCTTGGTTGGGTTTCACCCCAGCAGAAACATTATATACATCAAACTATTTTGAATTTCTTTATGATTGTGCAATTGTATTAATTAAGAAAGGATTAGCTTATGTTGATGATTCAACATCAGAAGAAATTGCCCTATTAAAGGGTACAACTACCAGAGCGGGCAAAGATTCACCATATAAATCAAGAAGCATCGAAGAAAACTTGGACCTATTCAATAGAATGAGATTGGGTGAGTTCGCTGAAGGTTCTAAGATATTGAGAGCTAATATTGATATGGCTTCTCCTAATATGATATTAAGAGATCCTGTTCTTTATAGAATAATTAACAAGACACATCACCACGTTGGTGATACTTGGAAGATTTATCCAATGTATGATTTTGCACACCCATTATCTGATTATACTGAAGGCATTACTGATTCACTTTGTACTTTAGAATTCGAAGTGCATAAACCACTTTATATGTGGGTATTAGAAAATTGTGATTTAACTGGTACATTACCAGAAGAAACTGAATTTGCTAGATTGAATATTGACCATACCGTAATGAGTAAGAGAAAGTTAAAGAGATTAGTTGATGAAGGATTCGTAGATGGTTGGGATGATCCAAGAATGCCAACTATATCTGGTTTGAGAAGAAGAGGTTATACACCAGAATCTATCAGAAACTTTTGTGAAGAAATATCTGTTACAAAGAATGAATCATTAATTTCTTATAAGTTATTAGAAGAATGTTTGAGAGTTGATTTGAATAAGAAGGCTTATAGATTAATGGGTGTGATGAATCCTGTTAAGTTAGTGATTACTAATTGGGTTGGTGGTACCGAATGGGTTGATGTAGAGAATAATCCAGAAGATGAAACAACTGGTAAGAGATCAATTCCTTTTGGTGGCGAGATTTGGATTGATAGAGATGATTTTAGAATTGAAGCAGATAATAAGTTTTTCAGATTAAAGTTGGGAAGTGAAGTAAGATTAAAGGGTGCATATGTTATCAAGGCTAATGACTGTTCATCTGACGAAACTGGAAACATAACAGAGATTAGATGTACCTATGATCCTAATTCTAAATCAGGGATGGTTTTAGATAGAAAGGTTAAGGGAGTAATACATTGGGTATCAGCTGAACATGGAGTTAATGTGGAAGTAAGAGAGTATGATAAGCTATTCTCAGATGCTACACCAGATAAGTATGAAGATGATTTTATAAATTATTTAGAAACAAATTCATTAATTGTGAATAAAACTGCAGTATTTGAGCCATCTGTCGTTAAATGTGAACCAGGTGTTCCAGTTCAAATGATAAGAATGGGTTACTACGTTAGAGATACTAAATCGAGTGATTTGGTTTTCAATAAGACCGTATCTCTTAAAGAGGACAAGTTTAAAAACTAATTAAATTGGTTTTTTAAAATAATTCCTTAAATTTGTAGAAATAAACTAAAAACTAAAAATATGTCAAAATCATTAGGAATCAAAAATCGTAAAGCAGCAGCAACGCACAAATTATCAAAATTAATTAAAGGTAAAACCTTTACTAGTAAACCAAGCGGTGAATCATTTTCAGAGAAAAATAAACATAAAGCAACTTCTTGTACTAAGCAACGTAGATTGAAGTATGGTACTCCAGAAAAAGCCACTGTTGATATGTCACATCTTAAAAACTTACCTCGCAAGGCAAAGAAAGCCGCTAAAAAATTACTTTTAGCAAAATAATATATACCGAAATGTTAAGAATAGCAAACATATTAGTAGTCGTTAACACAGATTCCGTCTGGTGTTAGCCAATCTATTGAACTAACTTTAAAGCACCAGATAAACACTGGTGCTTTTTTTTTGCATTAAACTAAAAAATAAAACTAAAACTAAAACAATGAAAACAAATCAATTTTTAATCGACACACCGCCACCAACAATTAGTGGTAATCTACATATTGGGCATATATTCTCTTATACACAAGCAGATATCATTGCTCAATACCAAAAACACCTAGGTAAAGACCTTATATACCCTTGGTGCTTTGATAATAATGGTATTCCTACCGGTAAACTAGCCAATAACCGTAATATCAAAGGAACACAAAATATAATAGACTTCTCTATTGAAAGGTCAAAAGACTATAAGCTTCTATTTGAGCAATCTGGTATTAAATTTGGTGAGCAATCGTATCATACATACGATGCAATCGCTATTGAGACTGCATATAAAGCTTTTGAGATACTAAAAGAAAAGGGAATAGCTTATAAGGCAACAACCGAATCTTTGTGGTCAGAAAAGCTCAAAACATCTATTTCGCAATCTGAATTGAATGATGCTGGTTTAATAGAAAGAACTGGTGAACAACCAATTATAAAGATTGGTGAGGGTTGGTTCATAAACATTAAGGATCACTTACCACAAATAAGAAAGATGATTGATAAGATAGACTGGAAGCCAATTAAACACAAGAAAAGAATTGATGACTGGTGTGATCAAATACAATGGGATTGGTCGATTTCAAGAGAACGAAACTTTGGTATTCCTATACCAGGTGAGCAAAACATGACATTTGATACTTGGTTTATATCTGCTTTATCACCACAAATGGCTTGGTCTGCGGAGTTGGGTAGATCTGAACTAAGCTGTCCTATATTTGACTTAAGGTTTCAATCACATGATATTATAAGAACGTGGGCATTCTATACCATTGCTATGTCTTATTATTTGAACAATCAGATTCCCTGGAAAACCATAATGATAACAGGGCATACATTGGATGGTAGTGGTGATAAGTTTAGTAAGTCATCAGGTAATGCTACAAACCCTAAGCCATTAATAGATAAGTATGGTATAGAAGGTATTAGATATTGGGCATCATCTAACACATTGGGCACGGATACACAGATAGACGAGGAAAGGATGAAGATGGGTTGGAAGCTATTAAATAAGTTAAAAAATGCTGAAAAGTTCATAAATATGCAAATAGAGAAAGGATGGATCGGAACCGACACAGAATATCTAAATATTTGGAATTCGACTAAAGGGGGTATTTATATGCATTTGGACGCATACGAAATTGATAAAGCGATTGCGTTAATTTACAAATTCTTTTGGAATGAATTTTGTGATATTTGGATTGAAAAATCTAAGGAAATACCCACATCGCTGACGTTAAATATTATTATTGGTGAGTTGAAACCTATTATGGAGTTTATACTTACTTGAGTATCATTATGATATTCCGCTCACTCATTTTTCACGATATTACACTCATTTCCTCTAAAAACAAGCAATCTTTTTCACATATTCACAATATATAATATACAATTATGAGAAAAATAATAAAATCAGTCGCTATTTGTTTAATGATAAGCTTATCGTTTATCGTTAAATCTCAAATTAGCTATGACGGTGTAGTGAAGGGACTTCATTCATACGTCAACAATGATTCCTTAAAAGGATTCGATGAACAATTTTATAAACAAGATGCTTTACAAAGAGGATTCTTTGGTACTGAGTATAATGTTTATATGTACCACTCTAAAAAGGCATATATAGCCAAAAAGTATAATCTTAATACGAACCAAAATCCATATGGTTCAAATTTTAAACCAGGACCAGCGACAATAAATGCTGCACCATGTGTAAATGAAGATTTTGAAGCAGGTACCTTTGCTGGGTGGGT
>CAYHBE010000204.1:0-3871 GCA_964354765.1 uncultured Dehalococcoidales bacterium
GAAGTAGTTCAGTGGTAGAACGCCTCCTTGCCAAGGAGGAGGTCGCGAGTTCGAACCTCGTCTTCCGCTCCATTTTTTTATGCTATAATAGGCGCTGACGCGCAAAATCCGAAATTCGAATATCCAAATTCGAAATAATCTCCAAAAATACAAATTATAAAAAAGCATATACCCTTTCGGACTTCGTGCTTCGGATTTGGGAGTGAGTGGGGCGGGTGAAGAACAATTAAGGAGGTTTTTATGGGAACCCTGGATGGCAAAGTCATCATCATCACCGGCGGCGGTACCGGACTGGGCAGGTCCATGGCGTACCGGCTTGCCGAGGAAGGCGCCGATATTGTAGTCGCAGCTCGTCGTATTCCTCCGCTCGAAGAAACTGCGGCAGGAGTCCGCAAACTCGGTAGAAAAGCCCTGGTTGTATCTACCGACGTAACAGATTCCACACAGTGTAATAACCTCATCGCAAAAACACTGACGGAAATGGGCAGGATCGATGTGCTAATCAATAATGCCGGTATTGTACGCGGCGAGCGCCCCAAGGCTGTCTGGGAAACTACCGACCAGGACTGGCACACAGGTATCGATGTTAACCTTTCGGGTGGTTTCTATTGCACGCGGGCAGCCACCAAGTACTTCGTCGACAATAAGCGCGGCAACGTAATTATGGTTGCTTCTGGAGAAGGCTTCCGAGGCGTTCGAAATAACTTGATGTATACCGTTGCCAAGGCAGGCGTGGTTAATTTCACACGCACTATGGCGCTTACACTCGCGGAACATAATATACGTGTAAATTGCGTTGTGCCTGGTTTTGTAGACACGTTTGAGTATCAGCCTGAGGAATATCAGAAGGCGGTAGCGCCAATGCGCGCAGCTCGTACTTCCACACGGCTTTTCATCCCCGTTGGACACCAGGGCAAACCCGATGATATTGGGTACTTGACTTTATTCCTGTGCTCGGATGCGTCCGACTACATTACCGCTGGTATTTTCATTTCAGATGGCGGCGGACTAGCGGGAGGGTTTGCGACCACCGGATATGCGCCTTTAGTATCGCTCAAGGAGGGATTAGCATGACAGCCAGAGCATTCGCACTGAAGGATAAAATCGCGATTGTAGCCGGGGACAATAAATTCTGGACCAAGCCATTAGTCGCCGCATTAGCTGCAGCAGGGGCGGATATTGCTGTCATTGCTAAGAACTCATCCAAATTGACCGAGGCGGTTGAAGCAGCACGTAAAGCCGGTCGTAAAGCGATCGCTATCCCGACCGAAGTGACGAGTTCGCCGCAGGTTAAAAAAGCGGTCGAGCAGGTAATCGGAGAATACGGGCGTATTGACATCCTGGTCAATGTGGCAGATGTGCCGTTCTTCCAGCCGTTCCTCGATATTAAAGTCACCGAGTGGGATAAGGTGATGGACTATAACTTCAACTCGGTGATGAATTTCTGTCGGACTGCCGGGAAACAAATGCTGGTGCAGAAAAAAGGCAGGATTATCAATCTAATTTCCGGTCTCGCTGAGCGCGGGATTGCTAACGGTACTGCTTACTGCGTATCGATGGGCAGTGTGCTGCAGCTGACAAAAGCACTTGCCCAGGAATGGGCGCTGCAGGGAGTTACTGTAAATGCCATCGGCACCGGCTGGTTTACGGAATCCGGGATCGCAACGGATGAAACACTCGCAAGATACATTCCGGAGAAACGTTATGGCAAACCGGAAGAAATTGGCTCGCTGGTGGTCTACCTGTCATCAGATATCACCGACTTTACCACCGGACAGTTTATGTTTGTCGATGGTGGTTTAATGGCGCACGCGTAAAAATTAAGTTAAAAGTTAAAAGTCAAAGGTCAAAAATAAACTAAAGCCCCCAATTCTATAAAAGGAAGCGGGGACTTTTTGTTTCTAATAATATTAAAAGTAGATAAATATTCACAAGTATACCTTTACTAGTGTAATATATAACGTATGAATTGGCAGGTTGTTTTTTATATGGACGATGAGGGAAATGAACCTGTTAAAGATTTCATTCTTGCACAATCCGACAACGCAATTGCGGAAATTATCCACGTATTTAAATTACTTAGAATATTTAATCTCAATCTCGGAATGCCTTACGTTCGAAAGATAGATAGATCAGGACTTAGAGAATTAAGAATCAGGCATGGCTCCAATCTGTTTCGGATTTTTTATTTTGCGATGATCGGGAAAAAATTTATATTACTACACGGGATTTTGAAAAAAGAGGAAAGAATTCCTAGAACTGAAATCGAAATTGCAACAAAGCGCATGAATGACCAGCTGTCTCGAAGTTGACAAATATAACAAATATGTTATATTATTGCTGGCATGAGACAGATGGGTAAAAATAATACTAATACTAATTATGACAACTTCGAAGCTGAGCTACTAGAGAAACCAGGCGTAAATAAAGAATACCTAGCTTTAAAACCTAAATATGACATGATCCGAGCGTTGATTGAGCGCAGGAACCAGCTTCAAATGAGTCAAACCGAATTAGCGAACGTTATTGGAACGAAGCAACCAGCGATTTCAAGATTGGAAAAAGGTGATTACAATACCACCTTGCGTACATTGTTTAAAGTTGCTGACGCGCTTGATTTAGATATTGCCTTGGTGTCCCGGTCAGAGAGTAAACCCTTTGAGGCATGAAATTAAATCGTGCGATCTGTGCAGCTAATGATTCCAACCACCTATTATCTCCCCACCTCCAGCCTGGCAATCAGCATTGCCGGGAGTCCGTGTGCACGCATCCGCTCCTGGACGGATTTAATATCATATGCTACGCGGTACAGGGTAAAGGTGCGGATAGTGCTATCGTATATGCCGTAGCTGGCACGTGGATCGCCGTCGCGCGGCTGTCCGACACTTCCAGGATTTACAATCAAGCGCTTTTCCCCCAGCACTATTTCGCTCTCATGCTCGAGTTTCGTCGTTGTGCTCTCTCTGAATCTGCCGAAGCTGAAGACTAGCGGTTGATGAGTATGACCTACAAGACAGTATGCTGTGTTGAAAGCATCCAAATTTTCTGCTGCCTCGGTGGTTGAAAATAGATATTCCCAGATCGGATCGCGAGGGCTGCCGTGTGCCAGTGTGAATTCGCCTTTTTCGACAGTCAGAGGTAAGTTGCTCAGGTATCGGATATCCTCCGGTTGAAGTTGCTGTGCTGTCCATTCATTGGCTTCTGCTGCCTGGGGATTAAAATCACTGGTGTCGATTTTACCGATCGCTGCCCGGTCATGATTCCCGACGACACAGTATCTGCAGACTTTCTGCGCCAGGGCAATGCATTCACGCGGATCGGGACCATAACCGACTATGTCGCCAAGACACCATGCCTCACTAACACCGCTATGGCGTTCGATATCAACCATTACGGCTTTAAAAGCAGTCAAGTTAGCATGGATATCTGCTAGTACGGCAATACGCATCGTAGGAAAATATTACGCCCCAAGAGGGGAAGTATCAAGTATCAATAACATTAAGAAATAATCAAATGCCAATAATCAATAGAAGACCAAAAATATAAATTGCCATTGCTAGCCCCGATACCATCGAGGCTCATAATCTTCGGGTGGTTATTACCTTTTCCTTCGTCATCGTATTTAGTATAACGATGTCGCAATCACTACTTTCTCAATAGAAGTTTTGAAATTTATTTGGGTTGATTATCCCACAAAAAATGCGAAAGATTATTCCGTATCATTAACGTGCAAACCGCTTGTGCTTTAATAATCGGGCCGCTTGTGAAGAGTTTGTCCTGAGTCTATTGACTATTAATTATTGTTTGGAATTTGTCTCGTATTTCGTGCTTATTTAGGGTTTAGAGTTTGTAGCAGCGCGACAAAACTCCC
>CAYHBE010000205.1:0-3859 GCA_964354765.1 uncultured Dehalococcoidales bacterium
GAGATGCAGTGCAACCAAACCTAGACGCTCAACAAACCTTTGAGTGGTTTGGAAGTGGCTCAGGCTTAGCTCACCGTGAGATTCGTATATCCAATGGATTTTCTCGGTTGATAATTGAAAATAGGTGGAAAGGAGCAGAGTTAAAACCTGTTCAACTAGTTTGATATTTTCTAAAGAAGCGGAAAACAAGAGCTTCTATATCTCCTGGGTCAAACTGTGATTGCTGAATTTGTGTATGACGGCGATGGGAATAGAGTCAGAAAGACTGAAAACGGAGAGACGATTCTTTACATTAACAGTTCTATGCGAAGAATATAACAACAGGTGTTGTTACGACGAGTTACTACCTGGGAGGAAAGTTCTCCATACGTTTACAATTTTACCAGTTTAGCGGTCTGGATATCCGGAATTGCCAGGATTTGTTGACGCACGTTCTCAAGCAGCGGCTCGTCCAATGCCAGGATCATCAGAGCCTGTCCTCTTGGCTTCAGTCGTCCCACCATCATCGAATGAATGTTAATATTCGCACTACCGGTGATATTTCCCACGGCTCCAATAATCCCAGGTCTATCACGGTGGTCGGCGAAAAGAAAATAACCGCCCGTGGGGACAACGTCAATCCAGTAATCGTTGACGCGTACCATATGAGGTTCGCCGCGCATGACTGTCCCAGCTACCGTCGTGGTACCTCCACTGGTACTGGCGATGATCGTCAACAAAGCCGTATAGTTCTCGCAAGTTGGGATTTTTTCCTCGACGACAGAAATGCCCCGCCGCGCTGCTATCACGTTAGCATTAACCAGGTTGACCCTTTCTTCGCTGATAGCCTCTAACATCCCGCCAAGCACGGATGCTTTTAGTATGCTCGTATCGAAATTTGCAATCTCGCCTTCATAACGGATGCGGATTGATTTCACCTGTCCCTCGGCGAGCTGGCTAAGGAAACGACCGGCAGCCAGGGCTGTTTTTATGAATGGTCCGAGCACGGCATAAGTATCAGCGGCGACGAAGGCTATATTTACCGCATATCGAGCAGGCTTGCCGTTAAGCACATCGACGATTTGCTCGGCGACATCCCTGGCAGCGGTAACCTGTGCCTCCTCTGTTGACGCTCCCAGATGCGGCGTTACGATAATACCTTCCACCTTTGTGAGCGGATTATCAATCGCCGGTTCTTTTGTAAAAACATCTACGGCTGCACCGGCAATTTTCTTCTCGGTAACTACCCTGGCAAGCAGTTCTTCGTCGATGATGCCGCCCCTGGCACAGTTGATTATTCGAGCCGTTGGTTTCATCATCGCGATCTCTTTTTCACCGATCAAGCCGCGAGTCTTTTCATTCAAAGGAATGTGCAAAGTAACAAAGTCGGACTGTTTGAGCAGTTGTTCAAACGGCACCATACTTACCTGGAGCTGACTGGCGCGTTCGGCAGAAACAAATGGGTCGAATCCAAGCAGTTTCATGTCCATTGCCCGTGCACGGCGGGCGACCTCGGCTCCGATATTCCCTAGTCCAATGATACCCAGTGTTTTTCCGCGTAATTCTGTGCCGGTGAATTTATTTCTGTCCCATTTTCCATTTTTTAAGGATATATAAGCTTGCGGGATATGACGTGCTAGAGCGAGCATCAAAGCGATTGTATGTTCGGTGGCGGAGATAGTATTGCCAGTCGGTGCGTTAACCACGATGATACCGCGCTGGGTAGCAGCATCAACATTTATGTTATCGATTCCAACTCCAGCCCTGCCGATGACCATCAGCTTTTTACCGGCTTCGATTATTTTATCGGTAACCTGTGTCTGACTACGGACAATCAGAGCTTCATAATCCCCGATGATCTTAATAATTTCTTCAGGTTTGAGTCCCGTCTTCACGTCTACCTGGGCGCAAGCGCGCAGGCATTCGATACCTTCTTCAGACACGCTGTCAGCAACCAAGACTTTCATTACCATTTTTTCACCCAAACAATAAAATTCTGATTCCTAATATTAAAATTCCTGAACAATACTGTTCAGATTCATAGTCTCAAATTTTAAGCTTTTCCATCTAATATCATTTCAAGCAACCTTAATAATATTAACATCTGAAAGCTCATTTTGGAAATGGTCTTTTTACATATTTACCTTGATAGTGCTTGATAGTGTCTGTGTTATCCTTCAATCCTCTCCACAATTAAGGGAAAGAACTAGAGCGATGTGACAATTTTACTTCCCCCACTTACCGAGAGTGTAATTAATTACGCATTTCTGCTATCTGGAACCAACTCGCATTAATTAGTATAATAATATTTCGAAGAGGTAGTACTCCTGAGTTAAATCGCATAGTTGCCGAATCATACCGAATCCTTTGTCCGGCAAGTCGATGAGGTGTCAGTTCTGCTAATAGCCTGGGACTGGAAGAAGCGGCTCAAAGGTCAGGAATACATAAGAAAGATTGCATAGTGATTATCTGAAATTGGACAGGAGGAGTGTTTGATGGCGGGATTAAATCCACAGGCGGAAGAACTCAATCGCATTATTAACCGTCACAGTAAAACAACCTATGAGTTGCTATCTAAAAAAGGTAAGGCAATCTACTGGCCGGCGAAAGGAATCCTGGCACAGAGTGCGGCAGCTAAAAACAAAAGTATCAATGCAACCATAGGGACTGCCTACGAGGATGACGGAAGACCGATGATACTACCTAGTATTGCGAGTCTTTTGAAGATCGATGCTAAGGATGCCTTCCCCTACGCCCCGAGCGAAGGTACTAAACCATTGCGCGATAAGTGGAAGGCACTGATCAAAGAAAAAAATCCTTCTCTTGGAAACCATGAAATCAGTACTCCGGTAGTAACCGGTGGAGTCACTAACGGACTAAGTATTGTAGGCTACATGTTCGTCGAAGATACGGATGAAATTATTCTCTCGGACGCGTACTGGGAGAACTACGACCTTGTGTTTACAAATGCCTACGGTGCGGGGCTAAGGTTTTTTAACCTGTTTAAAAACCAGGTATTTGACATCGACTCATTCAAAGCGGAAATTAACAAAGGACCCAAAGGTAAAAAAATCGTGCTTTTAAACTTCCCTAATAATCCATCCGGGTATACTCCGACATTGGAAGAGGGAGAAATAATTACCGGCGTTCTCAAAGACGCTGCGCATGCCGGAAACAAAATTGTTGTAATCATGGACGACTCGTATTTCGGACTGGTCTTTGAAGACGGGGTGATGACCGAATCACTGTTTTCCAGGTTGGCTAACTGCCACGAAAATCTTCTCGCCATAAAGGTTGATGGTATCACCAAGGAAGAGTACGCATGGGGGTTCCGGGTGGCATTCGTAACTTACGGCATCAAGAACGGCACCCCGGAGTTGTATAAAGCTCTCGAAGACAAGACTGCCGGCTCAGTCCGAGGGAACATCTCCAATTCTTCTCTTTTATCCCAGTCCCTGTTTCTTAACGGAATAAACTCCGACACCCATGATACAGAAAAACAAAGAAACAAGTCGGAAATTGGTAAAAGGTACCGGAGAGTCAAGCAAGTACTCCAGGCACATCCTGACTACCGCGAGTATTTTGAAGCCCTGCCTTTTAACTCAGGATATTTCATGTGTGTAAAGCTGAAGAAATCGAACGCGGATAAAGTTTGGGAAATATTATTGAACAAGTATAGCACCGGCGTAATTTGCTACAGCGAGAAAAATTTGCTCCGTATTGCTTTCGCCTCAACCGCTGAAGACAAGCTGGAGAAATTATTTGCCAATTTGTACCAGGCATGCAAAGAACCTTAAAGAAAATCTATAAATCATTGCGAGGAAATGAATGGTAAAGAGAATTGTTAATTTTAACCCCGGTCCGGCAGGCTTACCGCTGG
>CAYHBE010000206.1:0-3857 GCA_964354765.1 uncultured Dehalococcoidales bacterium
ATTGAGAAAACCTCAAGGTGAGGGAAAGCAGCAAGTCACGGGGGAGCTCAGAGAAGTCCTCAGAAGCTTGGGCTATATCCAGTGACCGCCGGAGACGGCAGCCGGCCTCAAAGCCTCTCGGCTCTCCGAAGACCCATTTTCGCTTTCATTCGACCGAAGATGAATTTTTCTTCGTCATCAAAACCGAGCAAGAGCAAGGTCCCAAAATAGGTCAGCACGATCAGGCCTGAGTATCCGGCGAGCGTCAGCAGTGCGCGCCCGCCGCCCGACGGCGTGAGATATTTCAGCACCAAAGACACGGAAAGCGCCGCCGCCCCGGCGAGAAGCGGCTTGAGGTAGGCCTTCCGATAAGGGTGGATCTTCAGGATGAGGTAGACTTCCACCAGCCGGACGACATTGACCAAGCTTAATGCGACCGCCAGGCTGGCCGCCGCTCCCAGAAGCCCATACTTGGGGATCAGAAGATAATTCAGGGTCAAGATCAGCACAAAGACCATCACGTTATTCACCAGGTTGATGACGGTCCGGCCGGTCATCATGATGACAAAACCCACCGAACCCACACCGCAGTTGACCATTTGCGCGCAGCAGATGACGATCAGACAGACGCTCCCGGGCTGATACTGTGCGCCCCACAGCCCCAGAATATCTTTGGGGAAGAGGACCATGATCAAAACCAGGGGTAGACTGATCGTGAAAATCCACTGGGTGACGATCTTGAACAGGTTCTCCAGCGTCTTGGTTTCCTTCCGATTATAAAGGTCCGCGATCATCGGCGCGAAAATCGCATTGAAGGACGTCAGCACCACCGGGATGAGGAAACCGGTTCTCTGGGCAGCGCCGTAAATTCCGACTTCCTGAAGGGTTCGGTAATGCCCCAGCATCAGGGTGCTGACTTGGACGATGAGCTGATCGAGGAAGCCGACAAAAAACAGGGGCCAGGAGAAGCTGAGGATCTTTTTCGTTTCATAAACGGGGCGAACCGGCTCTCTGATCAGGGGGAAGACTTTTTTTAAGTAGGAAAAAGCCAGGAATGTCCCGAGGATGTGGGAAACGAGGAAAGCGAAGAGCACTCCCTGGAGTTTCCAGCCGGCCCAGAAAGCGAAAACGCCCAGGACAATCCGGAGTCCCGGTTCGAAGATCATCCTGACCAGGACCCGGTATTTCAGGATGTGGAACGCCTGGATCGATAAGACCACGATTTCCGTCAGGACGGTAAACACCAGTCCCAGGGTGAAAATCCGGAGGACCGAGGTCAGGCGAAGATCATGGAATACGCGCAGGGAGACGGTTCGAGAAAAGATCAGCAGCGCGAGCGATACGGAGGCCGAGGCCAGGAGGGCGGCTTTGATGCTAAGCAAAATGGTCCCTTTGACGCGGGCGTCATCCCCGACCCCCCGGAAAAGGGCGACATACCGCAAGACCCCGTTGTGAAAGCCGAGAGTGGAAATCGCCCCCAAAACGGTAAAGACGGTCAGGCCCAGAAAAAAAAGCCCGAACAACTCGGGGCCCAAAAAACGGGCGACCATCGCCTCGAACAGATATTTGAGTCCGTATCCGACCAGGGTGCCTCCGAACAGGACGCTGGCGCCCTTGGCGATCGTGGAAATTTCCCGGCTGTATGTCGGGGCCTTGACGTCTTTCATCTCCCTGAGGGCTGTGATAGCGCGCTCTATTCCCCGATCCTATGGGCGGCCGGGAATGGTCTTCCTGTCCCTCTATCCGGACAATCAGTATTTCGTCTCATGCATTCCGACATATTCCAGAAAGAGGGCTAAAAACGCGAAGCCCAGAAGTCCCGCGAAAAAAGCGACGGCCACGATGAGCCTTTTGCTCGGGAAGACGGGGTTGACTGAGGAGGTGGGCTCCTTGACGAGCCGGGTGTAGTCGATCAGGCCTTTTTTGTCGGTCAGGACCTGGGTGTTATTGTCGATCTGCAGGATCTTTTTTTCCTTGTCTTCCATCTCCGTATTGAGGTTTTCCTCCTCGATCTTCTTGTCATCCAGAAGCTGCTGCAGGGTGTTCAGGTATTGGAGGCTCTGCTGGATTTCGTTGGAATAGAGGAGCAGGGCCAGGCTCTCCACCTCGCTTTTATTCTGCGTTTTCAGGGTGGAAAATTGCTCTTTCTCCAGCTTTTCGACCCGATTGCGATTATCCTCCATTTGCCTGTCGAGTTCCCTGATCCGGGCTTCGGCGATCCGGACCTTGTTCTTGGCGATCTTGATTTCCCCTTCCAAGCGGGCCTTTTCGATCCGGTTCCAGTTGATCTGAGAATCGATCCATTTCAATTCCAGTTCGGCCTTCCCGTCCAACTCGGTCTTCAACAGGCTGAATAAGGAACTCAGGATGGCCTTGCCTCTCCCGACGTCGTGGTCTCTCAGGGAAACGTGGATCAGGTTCGTATCGGCGAGGCTTTCGGCCCTGATTTTCGGGAATTCCTGGATATCCAGTTTGTGCTCGGCCGCGATGTGCTGGTTGTAGGATTCCCTGTTGACCTGGCTCGCCACCTGGACGGGATCCACGAAGACGACTTCGGTCAGAACCCCGGTTTCGCTCCGGACAAATACCTTGCTGGGCTGGATGAGGCCGTCCACCTCCCATTTCCGAGGAAGCAGGAAGCTGATTACGATCGCACAGCCGGTCAAAAAGAGGGTGGGGAGGATGATCCCCCACTTTTTTCTCCAGAGCACAGTGAGGTAGTCCATGAGTTCAATTTCGTCTCGTTGCTCAGACATAGCCGTCTCCTTGTCTTTCATTGCCTGGCAGTATAGCCTTTTTTGATACAAGAGGAAAGGCCGTCCGACACATGTTACGGGGACTTATAGAGTGAGGAGATAGCCCGAAGCGCCAAGAACGTGAAAAGCTGAATCAGGGCGACCTGTGCGCTCTTTGAGTGACCGAGAGGAGGAGGTCGAAACGGTTGCGAGTCATGGACTCCAGCAGCAAACAAATGAGGATGAGGATAGCCCTCAGATCGCGGACCTGTTTTTGCCCAGCCAGTCGGCGAAGACGGAACTTTAACCGGGACTGCTATATCTCGCCCACTGCTGACATCCAGACAACAGGAAACAAACATTTAAGGAAATTGAAGAGAGAAAAATGCGATGTTCACACACCGGCATCTGATTTAAAATTGCTCCACAAAACGTATCTCTCTCCCTTTCCGGCTTGAGAGCCGAATTTATCATTTTTCTCTTCGGCTTTTGCCAGATTGCCCACCCAACCATATGCCTTCAAAAATAAAGAATCATCCAGCTCCCAGGGTTCGGTTATCGTCGCCTTATGGTAATGAACATGCATTCTGAGTTTTCCGTTGATTTTAAGAACGCGGCGCACTTCTTGAGCGACTTTCATGAAGTCATCGACATGGTCGATGGCGTTAACGGAAATTATCGCATCAAAGACGTGGTCTTTAAACGGCATACATTCAGCGACACTGCCTATAAATTGGGCTCGAGGTTCATACCGCAAAGGAAATCCAGCTTCCTTGTATTGCGACCAAAGGGGGTCAAGGCAATAGAGTTCACATTCCTTAAAGACAAGACCGCTGGGGATGGGGCCGGAGCCGATGTCAAGGATTTTCATCCTTTTAAAGGAATCGGAAGACAAAGAGAGGTCGACAAGATATTTCTTTTCTTGATGCAATTTTGCCCAGGTTTGGATCGCGCTGTCTTTGAGTGGTCCCAGATCAAGCTTTTCCGAATCGAGTGGTGCAGGAGTACCGAAATGTTTCGGCATCTTTCCTTGATACCACTGGATATAATTCCTGATTTCTTTTTTCCAAAAGGCCACTTCAGCTTTATATTTGTGTCTGTATCTCCATGATTTCGGTACGGCTGAAAAATATATTCTTTTTA
>CAYHBE010000207.1:0-3838 GCA_964354765.1 uncultured Dehalococcoidales bacterium
ACGGCGTCTTTCACAATCCGGAGACCGCCACGTTGTAAGGATATGATAAGGGATGAGGAAGATAATGGGCAAGGAGATTTTGTCGCGATGCTTCAAAAACTAAAAAGGGTTAGCCCCTCCGCCATGAGATCGCTACGCCCCGATGAAATCGGGGCTCGAGATGGTAATTGAGGAAATACGGGACAAGCTCTTTCAAAAGGGGAGATGACTTTTTTGTAGGTTTTCTTAATTATTCATTGAGCTTATTGATAACCGATTCGAGGGTCTCGTCCGCTATTTTCGAGCCATATGTCAGCAAGGCATTCATTTCGTCCGTGATCACCTTCACGAAGTCGCGGTCTTTGATGTTATTAATATTTATCCGAACATTGAGACTAGCTGCTATGAGGGCAGCTTTTAAGAAGGCGACCCCGCATCCAACATCGGAGATGGCCAATGAAGAGCCAATTTGTCCCATTCTCCGATGTATTTTGATACCTTCACATGACTTCCTCATGATCTCCATTGGGACTGAGCATGCGGCTTTCGAGTAAGTCTCAATGGCTTCATCTTTTGCTTTTGCCTCTTCAGGAGTATTCTTTGGTAATCTGTAGGCCAGAGATAATGGTTTAAAAACCTCTGCATCCTTATCAACCATGTTTTCTAACTCAGATATCAGTGTTTCACCTCTTGAAACAAGTTCGATTACTTCACGTTCCACATCGGCATATTTCTTCTTTCCTATAGTAAGGTTACCTACCATGTTAGAGAGTGCGGCACCCATAGCACCTCCCATAGCTGCCGCACCTCCACCCCCAGGCACAGGAGCTTTTGAGGTAAGAGCTGTGATGAAATCCCTGCATGACGTGTCTATCATTAACATGGGTCTCTCCTCGTCATCTTAGTTAAGATAATGATTTTCTACCCCGCCATCGGCAATAGTTTCTTCTTAATAATTTTCTCTGCCTCCTGAATTATTCCATCTATAACCTCTTTCACGGTGGGCACATCATGAATCAGTCCTACAACCTGACCGCACTCAGCCAATCCTGCCTCGAGGTCTCCTTCGAAATAGACTTTTAGTGAATTCTGTCCAGAGGTGTATTTCAATAATTCCTCAAGAGAAGCACCTTTGTTTTCCATTTCCAGGACTTTTTCAGCTGGACCGTTTCTCAGGTTTCGTGACGGTGCCCTGATGGATCGCTGCGTTACAATAACATCGGTTTCGGATGCTCTCACCAGCCATTCTTTGAATTTGGGGTGAGCGGGACATTCCTTGGTTGCCATGAAGCGGGTACCCATCAATACGCCGTCAGCCCCTAACGCTAGTGCGGCGACAAAACCTGCAGCATCTGCAAAGCCGCCGCCAGCGATAATGGGGATTTTAATCTTTTCGACCACTGCCCGGACGAGCACCAGCGTACTCGTGTCATTTGGTCCTGGATGCCCGCCGCACTCCATACCTATGACCGATACGGCATCACAGCCAATTTGCTCGGCGGTTTGAGCGAACCTTACACCGCCTGGCGCCTTGTGGACGACAATCACCCCACCTTGTTTGAACTGCTTCATCAATGCCTCCGGGCTGCGTCCCGAGGTCTCTACGATGCGTACGCCCTCGCTAATCAGGATGTCGATATAAGTAGCGTTATCTACAGGACGCTGTGCCGGAGCCAGGTTAATATTCACTCCGAATGGTTTGTCCGTAAGGCTCTTCACTTTTTTGAGTTCGTCACGGAAAGCTTCTTTGGTATTGATATTGGCAGAGGTTAGGACCCCGAGTCCACCTGCATTAGATACAGCCGCCACCAGTCCAGGTTGCGAAAGATAGACCATGCCTCCCTGGATAATCGGATATTTAATGCCGAATAATTTCGTTATCCTGGTCTCAAACATAATATCTCCTTTCTTTTACACGCAGGTAGTATAACAATCTCGCGTGGTAATGGCAAACCCACTACAATAAAACCACACGTTTATGATTCCTCTATGAGCGAGAAGACGCGATTTGCTCATTATCGATGTCTTATGTGAATATTAGAGATTTTGCGAGACACGGTTGAGGAGAATATGAAGGTATGATTTGTGCTATTCGAATCTGATTCTGTTTGAAAAAGTAATGAAAGAAATCGTACCCCAAATTGTGGAGATGATGCACATGGAGTAGCACAATATCAGGTATTTTGAATTGCAGGTGTAATTTCACCTACTTCACGTTTCTCTTTTGTTACCAGGACTTCATTAATTTTTACGCCATTCATTTTAGTAATGGCTATTTTAAGGTCCTTATATTTGAGATGTTCTCCTTGTTTGGGAATCCGCCCAAGTAGATGAAGAATGAATCCAGCGACGGTGTCATAGCCTCCCTCTGGAAGGTCTAAGCCCATCTTCTCATTTACCTCGCCAACGTGCATACCGCCATCTATTTGGAATGTATATTCATCGAGTATTTCATATTCTTTTTCCATACCAGCAAGTTGTTCGCCAACAGGACCAATAATTTCTGCAACCAACTGCTCAATGGTGACAACGCCGGCTGTTCCTCCATATTCGTCTACAACTACACAAAGGTGGTAATTTTTATCCCTCATTTCGATTAGTAAATCTCCGACCGGTTTGGTTTCAGGAGCGAAACATGGAGGTTGAACCACATTATCAATACTGACATCGCTCGTTAAAGTGCCTTCTGCCTGGGCTATTACTATGTCTTTTATCGAGAGAATGCCGATGATTTTATCGCGATTTCCCTCAAAAACGGGAAACCGGGACTGAGGATGTTGTTTGTATGTGCGTAAAAATTCAGCTAAGGTTGTCCCCTTCTCTATGAAAACAACATCTGGACGTGGTATCATAACCTCTCGGACAGGTCTAACGTTAAAATCAAAAATGTTGTGAAGCATTTCTGCGGCTTCTTTCTCAACAGTTCCTTCCTGGTGACCGATTGAAATGAGTGTATGGAATTCCTCTTCGCTGATTGTAGGTTTATCTTCGATTTCTCCAAATAATTTAGTAGCCCTGATTCCGATATGGTTGAGCAAAAATATGAGTGGGAAAAGTATTTTCATTATCAGATCAATCGGTATGGCATATGCCAGGGCTAGCTTTTCACCATATCGCGAAGCAAGGCTTTTAGGAACAAGTTCGGCAAAAATTAGAGTGACTATTGTCAGGATAATGGTAGCCAGGGCTGCTCCGAGGTTCTGACCCCATAATGAAACCGCAATAATGGTACCGATGGTGGCCATACCGGTTTCAAATAAATTGACGCCAAGTAATACCGTTGCCAGAAACTTTTCCGGATTTTCAATTATCTTAGCGATAATTTTAGCTCTGGTGTTTCCTGATTCAGTCAGGTGCCGCAATCGTAGCTTCTGAGTGCTTACAAACGCTGTTTCTGCGCTTGAGAAAAAAGATGCTAGAACTAAACATATTATAAAAATAACAATTAATAAGCCCTTCACGTCATCCATTTGCTGTTTTACCTCAACATCTGATGAGATTGTAGCAACCGGGTTTTCTAATTGTCAATTATTTGTGCCTGTAAAGAATATTTTAAGAACCCTTGATAATGAAAATGTTAGTAAAATGATTGCCCCAGCTTTGACAGTCTCATGGATGAATGATATCATTTCAATGGAACCGAAAAGATTCCCGATCTCCAACGCATTCCCGACCAAAACGAACAGTTGCGTTATAACGGCTTTAAGCTCGTGATAAAAGAAATGGATGGCGTCAGAATCGAAAAGGTCCTTTTAACCAGGGAAGACCATGCAAAGACTGCGCATTAGATTCCGACGAGGTCCGGAGCTCAAATTTATTTCCCACCTGGATATTATGAGATTGTGGATCAGAGCGCTTC
>CAYHBE010000208.1:0-3834 GCA_964354765.1 uncultured Dehalococcoidales bacterium
CTGTGGAAATACCGAGTTCCGCTGGGGAAAGCGAACCTATGTAATGGGGATTATAAACGTATCTCCTGACTCGTTTTCCGGAGATGGCATCAGTTCGATCGCGGATGCAGAAACTAAAGCAAACTGGTTCGCTGAAGAGGGAGCGGACATCCTGGACGTCGGAGGTCAATCAACTCGTCCAGACTACAAAAGTATTTCTATTGAAGAGGAATTACAGAGAATAATTCCTGTAATCGAACGTATTGCGAGGTTGGTTTCCGTCCCTATCAGTATCGATACCATGAGATATGAAGTCGCGAAGAGAGCGCTCGATGCGGGGGCAAAGATTATTAACGACCAGTGGGGATTAAAAAAGGAACCCCGCTTAGCTCAACTGGCTGCCGACAGGCACGTGCCGATAATTTTAATGAGCAACCAGCGAGAAAAAGGCGGCTTCGATGCGCAGGCTGGACGTGATACCGGGTTCTATCAGGACGTCATGGCAGAAGTTATTTCTTTTCTACGCGGAAGCATTGAAACCGCTAAGCAAGCCGGGATACCGAAAGAGAACATCATTATCGATCCTGGCATCGGCTTTGGGAAAACATGGCAGCAGGATATAGAAATTTTACGTCGCCTCGCTGAGTTAAAAGTCCTGGGACAACCAACCTTAATCGGTACATCAAGGAAATCTCTGATAAAGATGGTATTAAGTTTGCCCGCACGTGAGCGTGTCGAAGGAACAGCAGCGACGGTGGCTATTGGTATCGCCAATGGTGCAGATATTGTCCGTGTTCATGATGTGAAACAGATGGCGCGAGTTTGCAAGATGGCAGATGCAATCGTGAGGGGAGCATAACCACTGTCTTTGCGAGGAACGAAGTGAAGAAGCAATCTCTGCCTTTCGCACAGGTTACTTAACAGACCCATCTGGAAGCCCCAAGCAAAAAGAATGCATGGATTGCTTCGCATGATTGGGCTTGGGAGTCGTGTAGGTAAGAGGCTCGCAAAGACAGTTTAAAAATAAGGACAAAAATTCCCATGGAAGATAAACCAATATTATGTATACATCCTCACTAACTATACAAATTCAGTGCTGTATACCGGGATTACTAGTGACCTTAAGCGTAGAGTTTGGGAACATAGAGAGAAATTGGTAGATGGTTTTACAAAGCGTTATTACATTTACAAACTGGTTTACTATGAAGTAACAGGTAGTGTTGAGAGTGCGATAACAAGAGAGAAGCAAATTAAAGCCGGATCTAGGAAAAAGAAAATGGAGCTAATAGATTCTATGAATCCCGGGTGGCGTGACTTATATGATAGGATTTAAAGTCCCTGTCGTTGCGAGGAATGAAATGACGAAGCAATCTCAGCAACCTTTTCGGAACCTCTAAAACACTTAAGAGCTCATAAAGACAGTTCTCGTTGTAATCATAATTGTCGTTGCAGAGAACGAAATGACGCAACAAGCGTATCACGGATCAATATTGTCCAATTCGCCGGTCTTGAAATTTAATCGCCGGTAAAAGCAGTTACGTGCCTCGTCTTTTTTATTCTTCGTGTGGCATATTCCTCCACGCCTAGGCCTCACCTTGTATAGGAGCGAATTCTGCTCACAATTCACATAAATCTCGATAAGGTCGAAAACTTCGCCGGATGTCCTGCCTTTTTCCCATAGCTCATTGCGGGATGTCGACCAGAATACCGCGGTGCGGGTTTCCATTGCAATCTTGAGAGCACGTTCATTGGTGTACGCAATCAATATCACTTCGCTTGTATCAATATTCTGTACTGCAACCGGAAGCACATCGGGACAGATCTCCGAAATCCTGGCAAGCTTGGAAAAATCCAATTGTAATTTAATACCTTCTTCCAATTCTTTTGTGTTTTCCATTTCCATTACCTACTTTTTTATAGTAGTTTCTTCAGCGACAAATTCGCGGTAAGCTTTTGACAGCTTCTTCGTCATCGCTCCAACTTTCTCCTCACCAATAGGCTTTCCACCAACAGACGTTACCGGCACAATTTCAATCAAAGAATTTGTAATAAACGCTTCGTCAGCATTAAACAATTCATCCAGTCTTACGTTTTTTTCCTTGACTTTGATTCCTAATTTATTCGCGATTTCAAAAATCACCACTCGCGTCACTCCAGGAAGGATGCCGGTTTCAAAACGCGGAGTTATCAAAATCCCGTTTTTCACCAGGAACAGGTTGCTGCCTGAAGCCTCGGTGAGAAACCCCTTTTCGTTCAGGAAGAGTGCTTCATCGGCGCCTTTTGTCCTAGCTTCCTGCCGTGCCAGCATAGCTTCCATGGTATTCGCCGACTTCATATATGTTACCGGTGAACGACTGTTACGCCTGATGCTTGAAACGATGACCCTGAATCCATTATGATATTTTTCAGGCGCGGGAGGATGATAATCCGTGACCAGCACAGCCGTCGTCGGTACCTCGCAAGACGCCAGATTTGGTGTTATTGTTCCTTCCCCAATCGACATCGTAACGCGGATCCGCGTGTCAGCGAAGCCGTTTGCAGCAATAGTGTCCTGTACTGCCTGCCTGATTTCGCCCGGCTTAACCAGGATTCCCAGCTTCTCAGCGGAATATCTCAAACGGGCGATATGGTTATCCAATCGGAAAGGTTTTCCGTTATACGCTCGTATTGTTTCATAGAGCCCATAACCGAACAGGAAGCCATAATCCAGTGCGGATATTTTTGCCTGGCTGCGAGGGACTAATTTCCCATTTAAATAGACAATTTCTTCCATACTGAGCCTCTTTAATCTGTCACTAGAAAAATAATTCAGACTTCAGTCCCCTCTCTGAGACTGCTTCGTTTCACTCGCAGTGACAATTTGGATTCAACACTTTACCACACACCCTGGTCATATTCCAAAAAATTGTTTAAGACTGCGTGTCCCACTTCGGTCATAATCGACTCAGGGTGAAACTGGACGCCTTCTACCACAAACTTTCGATGTCTTATACCCATTATCACACCATCAGCAGTAACCGCAGATGCTTCAAGCTCGTCCGGCTGTTTTTCCCAGTCAACCACTAACGAATGATAGCGTCCTCCCTCAAATGGATTGGGTAAGTTTTTGTAAATAGTCTGTTTATCGTGATATACCATAGATGTTTTACCGTGGGTTGGGATCGGAGCATGAACAACCTGTGCTCCGAATACGTAGCCTATGCACTGGTGCCCCAGGCAGACCCCAAGGATCGGAATTTTACCCCCGAAGTGGCGAATGACATCATTGGAGATACCAGCTTCTAATGGGGTACACGGTCCCGGCGAAATCACGATGTGTGAAGGCTGTAATTGTTTAATCTTGTTGATAGTGATTCGGTCGTTGCGGAAAACAAGCGGTTCCTGACCTAGCTCTCCAAGGTACTGCGCCAGGTTATAAACAAAGGAATCGTAGTTATCTATCACGACTATCATTTCGGTTCCGCCATATTCAATGCGTTGACTAATGCCCTGCCTTTATCCAGTGTCTCCTGGTATTCCGATTCAGGGTCGGAATCATAGACCACCGCTCCGCCAACTTGGAAATACGCTCTTTTGCCTTTTATAATAAAAGTGCGAATGACAATGTTAATATCCATATTGCCGTTAAAACTCAAGTAACCGATGCTGCCCGTGTACACGCTGCGTCGGGTCGGCTCGAGTTCATCGATTATTTCCATCGAGCGGACTTTTGGAGCACCGGTAATACTTCCGCCAGGGAAAGTTGCTTTTAGAAGGTCATACCTATTTTTATCGTGACGCAATTGACCGACAACTGTCGAGGTCAGGTGAAACACAGTCGGAAATGTCTCCAGGATTGCCAGTTCGGAAACGCGG
>CAYHBE010000209.1:0-3833 GCA_964354765.1 uncultured Dehalococcoidales bacterium
CTACGAAGCCTTCCAATATCCCAACCATTGCCAGCCTTAATCCTATTATGGTCGATGGTACGGGTATGTGCGGATGCTGCCGTGTGAGTATCGGCGGAGAAACCAAGTTCGCCTGTGTGGACGGCCCTGAGTTCAATGCTCATTTAGTTGACTGGGCTTCGTTGATGGCGCGCCGCTGTACTTATTCGATTGATACCCATTCGCCGGTAAGATATCAGTGTCTAAATTGCGCTCAGTGGTAGGTTAAACCGATGCCGCAAAAATTAAATTTAAATAGAGTCGAAATGCCCCGACAGGACCCTCACGTCAGGGGTAAGAATTTTAAAGAAGTCGCTTTAGGTTATTCAACGGAACAGGCTAAAGAAGAAGCCGACCGCTGTATTCAATGCCCTAAGAAGCCGTGTGTCAGTGGATGCCCGGTTAATGTTGATATTCCAGATTTTATAGAGGCGATGCGCAAGGGCGATATGGTGGCTGCGGTCCGTATCCTGAAGAGTAAAAATGCCCTGCCTGGTGTATGCGGTCGCGTCTGTCCGCAAGAAAGCCAGTGCGAGGCGCAGTGTACGATTGGCAAAAGAAATGCACCTATAGCGATCGGTCGATTGGAAAGGTTCGTCGCCGATTGGGAATGTCAAAATAAAGCTGTAATGCCGCCAGCGCCACTGCTTGCTCCTCCGACTGGGAAAAAGGTAGCTGTCGTTGGCACGGGACCGGCTGGGCTTACGGTCGCAGCCGACATGGCGAAGCTGGGATACAGTGTGACGATGTTCGAAGCCCTGCATGTTGCCGGCGGAGTCTTGATGTACGGCATTCCTGAATTCCGTCTTCCCAAGGAAATTGTCCAGGGTGAAGTCGACTACGTAAAATCTCTAGGGGTTGAGCTGGTGCTGGATGCGGTTATAGGGAAGATAGATACAGTAGATGAATTACTAACTAACGGCTACGATGCTGTATTTCTCGGTACAGGCGCCGGGTTGCCGATGTTCCTGGGTGTGCCTGGTGAAGACCTCTGCGGTGTTTATTCTGCAAATGAGTTTCTGACTCGTACCAATCTAATGAAAGCCTATCTCTTCCCGCAATATGATACACCGTTAGGTATGGGGAGCAGAGTGGCGGTTATCGGCGGCGGCAATGTAGCGATGGACTCGGCACGGTGTGCATTAAGATTAGGCGCTAAGGAAGTCTATATCGTCTACCGTCGTTCAAAGGCCGAGCTGCCTGCCCGTCACGAAGAAGTTGAAAACGCGATGGAAGAAGGCATTATTTTTAAATTCCTCACCAATCCGACTCGTTTTCTGGGTGGGGGAAGAGGATGGGTGACCGGGATGGAGTGTCAGGAAATGGAACTCGGCGAACCGGATGCCAGCGGCCGACGTCGCCCCATTCCGAAAAAAGGCAGCGAATTCCTTATGAAAGTAGACACGGTGGTCGTTTCTTTAGGGACATCACCCAATCCCCTGATTGCTGCCACTACTGAAGGGTTGAAAACAACAAATCACGGTACGGTTGTTGCCGACGAAAAGACGGGGAAGACTGTCAAAGACAAGGTCTGGGCAGGCGGCGATATCGTCACCGGCGCGGCAACTGTCATCAGCGCGATGGGTGCCGGTAAGCGTGCCGCGGTAGATATGCACAGATTTTTAACCAGCGATCAAAATTAATATCCAATCATCAATAATTAATAATCAAGATATTTGATCTCCCAATTTTCCCATTCCTGTGACACCTGATTTTTTTCTCTTTATCAGAAATGTTTTGTGATTCCAATCCTTTTCAAGAAATACCTCTTTATCTCTGAACTAGTCCAGATACATACCGTACCCCTCTTGACACAATCAGACTTTTATCTTAATATTCGGCTGCAATTTCCATTGTTCACTATATGGCAAATTTGAATACAGGGAGGTAATTTCAATGGCTTTTACAGCTAATTCGACTATCGGGGAAGTAATAAAGGGTAAGCCCAATGCCGGCGAAATTCTTGCGAAACATGCCGGCCAGCCTATCGATCCGAACCAACTCAACATGGCGATGGGTATGAGTATCCAGCAGGTCGCCGGCTTCGTCGGGTGGAACCAGGCGAAAATTGACGCTTTCCTGAAAGACTTGAACGCCTGATGTTCTTTTGATGCCGAAATAAGATCAGTTAAACTGTTGTCGTTCATTTAAGACAAATTAAACAACTGGAGGTGATCTCGTGGCATTTACAGCCAACTCGACCGTCGCCGAGATAATGAAAGGTAAAGATAATGCCAAGGAGATAATCGAAAAACACGCCGGTCAGAAAATCGAGATTGCTCAGCTCCAGATAGCGATGGGTATGAGCATCCAGCAGGTCGCCAATTTTGTTGGATGGAACGAGGCGAAAATTGAAGCGCTCCTGAAAGAATTGAACTCCTGAGGTTTTTCAATACTCTTTCTAAAGAACACACGCTCTCTGCGTAATCATCATCATAGCGGCATAACATGGAGGGTAGGTGTTTTTTATTGTGGGTATGGTAAGATAATTGGTAGTATTACAGGTATTGTGGTCTGTAGAGGTAACTCATATGGCGAGAAACGGGAAAACCGAAAAAATATCGGTAACGCTCCCCAGAGAACTGGCAGGTGAAATCCGGGCACTTGTGCCTCAAGGGGAGGTTAGCTCTTTCTTTACTGAAGCGCTATACCATTTTATTGCTATCCATCGCCAGAAGAATGCCTTTAAAAATGGTTTTGGTGCCTGGAAAAAGGATGCTCACCCCGATCTGCTGACACCTGCTGATTCGGTTGCTTATGTCCATTCTCTTCGCAAGCCAGATAAGAAGCGACTTCTTAGCGTTGGAGAGCGACGTGGTAAGTAACCAAGCGGGAATTGCCTGCGTGGTCGATACAGACATCATCATCGATTTTCTCAGGGGGCGGCGACGCCGCAAGAAAATTTCTGGAAACCTGGGTAGCAAAAGGTTTGTTAGCCGTAAGCACTCTCACGCATCTTGAAGTGTACCAGAGAATAAGACCCGGCGAAGAACCGGCAACAAGTGCCTTTCTCGATGGATTGCAATCGATACCTATGGATGTAAGGATTGCCAGGCATGCTGGTCAGTTGCTGGGTAAAATTCGCTCTCGCGGAATGACGGTAGGGATTACCGATGCGATTATTGCCGCCACAACGATACAACTCGAAGTTCCATTACTGACCAACAATATCGAGCATTATCCGTTCGCCGGGTTGAATGTTGTGCGAGGGATTCCAAGGTAAGACGTTTACTATTCTTTCGCTTTTTTTTGCAGTTCGTAAAGCTTGGTTAGGGCTTCTAATGGTGTCAGCGAGTCGATTTCCAGCTTGCTCAATTCTTCGAGAACGGGTGATTTCTCCACAAATAACTGCATTTGCTGAACAGCTTCTTTTTTGGCACGTTTACGCGTACCTTGAGTCTGTTTACCGCTCTCCTCCTCAAGCTCATCCAAAACTTCCTGCGCCCGGTGCACTACCGACCGCGGCAGTCCTGCCAGCTTGGCGACATGGATGCCATAGCTTCTATCAACACCGCCGGGGATAATCTTACGCAAGAAAATTACTTCGCCCCGTTCTTCTTTGACGGCAACGTTGAAATTACGCACCCTCTGGAGGTAGTCGGCAAGCTGTATCATCTCGTGGTAGTGGGTGGCAAAAAGAGTCTTAGCGCCCAATCTAGGATGATTATGGATGTACTCTGCAACTGCTCGTGCAATAGACAGTCCGTCATAAGTACTTGTGCCCCGTCCGATTTCATCCAGGATAAGCAGCGAACGTGGCGTGGCATTATTCAAAATATTCGCTGTTTCTACCATTTCCAGCATAAAAGTCGATT
>CAYHBE010000210.1:0-3799 GCA_964354765.1 uncultured Dehalococcoidales bacterium
TACAACCTAATTGATTACCTTCATCATCATAATGACCAAAGGTATTACCACGTAAATAGTTTAATGGAACTTCTTTAACCATATCATTGGCTTTGAAGTAATTCACGCTATCTTGTCCACATAGTTTTTTAAGATTAGACCAAAATGAAAACATATATGGTGATAACTTCTCTTCTAATGTTCCGGGTAGATGACCCATTGTTTTTGCCGCCTCTATCGACGGTTTAGTGATAATTACTTGATTAACTCTAAATCTTTCATCTTTTAACATTCTAAGTGCTGCCATTAATGCTATGTAAGTTTTACCTGTACCAGGTGCACCAGCAATAAAGGTGATTCTATTTGCTAAAATTTTTGTAAAAAGCTCTTTTTGTTTTTGGTTCTTGAATTTAGATTGAAATGTAAACGTCTTATTTACATATCCCTTACCAGCATCCTTCTGTTCAGATTCTTCGCTGGATTTCTTTTTGTGACCTTGACGAGTTTTACTCATGTAATCAATTTTATTTTTTGTACAATATATATTGTATTATCTCTTCTATTTGTTAAAATTAAATTGTTTAGTAAACGTCATAATTCAGCATTTTATATATACTACCAATTAGATAAAATACGCACCGATGAAGGATAAAGAAGCCCTAATATACGATTTGATATTCTCAGAATCAACAGATTATGAAATTAATGTGGCGGAATACATTTTAGATATATATAGGTATGACTACTTTATATCTGATATTAAAAAAATTTTAAAGAAATCTAAAGTAATATTGTTATCGGATAAAGTGGACATAGATCCTAAAAAAGTAATTTGGAGGTTAAAAGTTAAGAAATAAGATGTGGTCACAAAATATTGATACCAAACAATGGACTCAACAAAAGGAGTCTCTTCCGAGACAAGATTACGAACTACTTAAACAGGAGCTAGAAAAGACTAGATATTATTCTAAATGCCTACATGGCACCACATATCTACCCATTAATCGACTTGATGATGTTTATGACATTTTAAATTATACTAATGAATCTGGTTGGTATATTGGTGTTGGATCATCACCATATGCCCCAACTACACCATCTGAAGTATATGAAATAGAAATTAACTCAACTACCAAACCAACATTTGATAAATATGTTGACGAATATGGTCATTCATTAAAGAATCTATTTACACCAGAAAAAATAATTGAAGAATCTGTTAATAATTACGTTTATGTTGATGTTTCAACAACTGAAGCTATACCCGATGGTATAAGCGGTCAGAAATTCAATCTAATGATAGATGGTATTAAAGTAATCGAAGGACATAGGATATTAGTTAAAGACCAGCGAACTTATGTTACATTATCAAATATGATTGATCCTGAAACATATTTTGTGAATAATTATTATGTTAATCAAGTAGATAATATTAATACTGAATACTACTTCTATAATACCGAGAATGGTATTTATATTTATCAGAATAAAGAATTAGTTAGAGAATCGGATTTAGATTTATATGAAGATTGCATTAGATATTCAATCGCATGTAAAATGGGAGATATCAATCGTGATAAACAATGGCATCTATCTCGCTTAAAGAATGGATTCTATCCACTTTATTTAAATGGTGATAATGTTGAGTTCATTGAAAAGCATAACTGGTTATTAAGAAATCGCGTAGATTATAATAATGTATTAGATATCAATTACTATGATGTTGTTCGTTATAGTGCACAGACTATTAAAATACTTGGTTATACATACTCTTTACCGGAGAGAACTATTTCCGTTGGTGAATTTGGTGTTATCATTAATATGCAAGGTGACATACCAAATATTATTCAAAATAAGTACAAAGTAAATCTAAGATCAATATCAATAACTGATAATTATTATTGGGTTTGTGGTGATGAAGGAACTCTATTGAAGTTAAATAAACTAACATTTGATGTTGAGAAAATAACACTCAACACATTCAATAATCTGCGCTCAGTTAGCTTTTTTAATAATCTTAGAGGGTTTGTAGTTGGTGAATATAATACAATATATCAAACTATTGATAGTGGTATTTCTTGGACGCCATTAGTTATCGATGAGTTTGAAGGATATAAGTATAATAAAGTTATATATCATGATTTTAATAAGGTTTATATTGGTGGTGATAGTGGTGTCTATTTAGAATTACAGTTAGTAGAAACAGAATGGACAATTTATAAGAGAACATTGAAAAGAATTATTGATGATGATGATAACTTTGAATTGATTGATAATATCAATGATATGGTATATTATAATTGGGGTGCGGTAAACCCTTGGTCACTAACCTGGTCAGGTAACGTATCATTTGGTACTATATCAACTAACAAAGAAGCAATCTTGATTGTGACTGATAGAGATAATATTATTATGCATAATATTAATAACTTCATTTCACATGATTATATCTATCTTGATTGTGGTCAATCTTTCGGTAATTTAAATTCTGTATCTGCACATAGTGCTTCGATATACTTTAACTCACCAGATAATGTCTATAGAATTGATTTAAGTCAATTTCCTATCATAGGTTCGGTATCTAACATTGCTAAAATTGTTGGAACCGTAGCAACTGCTTATACAACACCACTTACTGATATAAATAAATTATACAATTATAATGAATTAGCATTAGAGAGTGCTGGTGATAATTCTAAGATATTTGCTTCGACATATTCTATTGGTGTAACTCAATCAGTATTGACAACTGACTTTTTTGATGCTTTAAAATCTAAATTATTATTCTTAGATTATGAGATAGCAAGTAAATTAAACTTCTTTGATGATAACCAGAAATATAGACTACCAAGTACTTCAGAATTTGCTGCTACATCAATAAATGTTAATATCAGTAGCTTTACTAATGAATATAATTGGTTAAGTTACTACAAAGATATGCTAAAGACTTGGGAGTATTATGCATATTCTGCATTATTCCAATTGGATGATACAAATAAAATTGAATTTTCAACGGATTTCAGATCTGGTAGTTTTTTACAAGCGTCTCCAATTACAATGACATCAAGCTCAGTAACTGTTGATATTAATATTGTTAAAGATTTAGCACCGAATGTTGACAAATATGTAGTATCTAAATTTATAGCTGGTTCAGTTTCAATTACTGCACCGTCAGCAACATATAGTATATATGCTGCAAATGATATATTAATTGTTGCTCAGAGTGGAATGCCATATTTAGTTGGTGATGTTTTATTACTTGAATCCTCTGTTATTAAATCAACATTCATAATTAATAAAATTGTAACATTTGGACTTATTAACTATTACTATTGTTACTCTAACTTAAACCCGAATATACTTTCAGCATTGAAAGATTCAACTGATACGATAACAGTTACAAATTTAAACATATATTATAGCACACAGTCATTTATTGATAGATTTAATAGACACCCTATTAGTATTGGATATCTTGCAAAAAATAGTACAACTATATCTGGTGGTGTCGCAATTGATGCATTATTTAATAACTACACCGCGTACTATAATATGGGTGCTTCTGTACTAGCTGATGCTTTATCATACGATATGGTTTATCAAAAATCATTTTTGGATTTTGGATTTAAACCTACATATAATTTATATAGCTATTTAAATAATATTGATCCTATATCTTTCACTGCTAGTAAGCAATTTAAAGCACTACCACAATATTTTGATGTACCATTTAGTGACTTAACAATGGGACCAACTGGATTTAATGGAATTTATTTTGATACAAATCTTGGTACAAATAAACTATATTTTAGTCCAAGTT